>NZ_JADEXH010000013.1:0-114417 GCF_015207205.1 Sphaerospermopsis sp. LEGE 08334
CCTGATTCAGACAATTCAAATCCTGTAAATCCTTAAATCCTGGATATCCTGATTCAGACAATTCAAATCCTGTAAATCCTTAAATCCTGGAAATCCTGATTCAGACAATTCAAATCCTGTAAATCCTCAAATCCTGGAAATCCTGATTCAGACAATTCAAATCCTGTTAATCCTCAAATCCTGGATATCCTGATTCAGACAATTCAAATCCTGTAAATCCTCAAATCCTAGATATCCTGATTCAGACAATTCAAATCCTGTAAATCCTTAAATCCTGGAAATCCTGATTCAGACAATTAAATCAGACAATTAAATCCCCGACTTGTTCAAAAAAATCGGGGAGATGAGATGTATATTAAGATTAATGCAACTGTGATCATAAGGTTTTCATCTTGGGAGTTGATAGCAATTTCTGACTATCAGCAATTATTTTCTCACCCCAAAGATTCTCTTTCATCAAGTTGATATTTGTCAAGAAAACACCTACAACTGCCTTAATAAATCCATAGCTAGTTGATAAAGAGCAACATTTCCTTGAGCCTGGAATAATTGTGCTGCTTGTTGGAGGTTTTCAATTGCCTTTTGTTTGTCACCAAGTTGATAATAAACAAGACTGCGACCCATGTAAGCATTAGCAAAATCAGGATTAATTTTGATAGCTTGGTTAAAATCAGCCAGTGCTAATTCCCATTTTTTCTGCTCATAGTAAAGAAGTCCGCGATTGTTGTAAGCCAGAGCATCATCAGGATTAAGTTTGAGAGCTTGGTTAAAATCAGCCAGTGCTAATTCCCATTTTTTCTGGTCACGGTAAACAAGACCGCGACCCATGTAAGCATTAGCATAATCAGGATTAATATTGATAGCTTGGTTAAAATCAGCCAGTGCTAATTCCCATTTTTTCTGCTCTCTGTAAAGAATACCGCGATTGTTGTAAGCATCAGCATAATCAGGATTAATTTTGATAGCTTGGTTATAATCTGCCAGTGCTAATTCCCATTTTTTCTGGTCTTTGTAAAGAAAACCGCGATTGTTGTAGGCATCAGCATCATCAGGATTAATTTTGATAGCTTGGTTATAATCTGCCAGTGCTAATTCCCATTTTTTCAGGTCATAGTAAAGATTACCGCGATTGTAGTAAGCATCAGCATTATCAGGATTAATTTTGAGAGCTTGGTTATAATCTGCCAGTGCTAATTCCCATTTTTTCTGCTCACGGTAAACAAGACCGCGATTGTTGTAAACCTCAGCTAAATCAGGATTAATTTTGATAGCTTGGTTAAAATCTGCCAGTGCTAATTCCCATTTTTTCTGCTCATAGTAAAGAAGACCGCGACCTATGTAAGCCTGAGCCAAATCAGGATTAATTTTGAGAGCTTGGTTCAAATCTGCCAGTGCTAATTCCCATTTTTTCTGCTGACGGTAAAGATTACCGCGATTGTTGTAAGCTTCAGCTAAATCAGGATTAATTTTGAGAGCTTGGTTATAATCTGCCAGTGCTAATTCCCATTTTTTCTGCTCATAGTAAAGAACACCGCGATTGGTGTAAACATCAGCATAATCAGGATTAATTTTGATAGCTTGGTTATAATCTGCCAGTGCTAATTCCCATTTTTTCTGCTCATCGTAAAGATTACCGCGATTGAAGTAAGCATTAGCATAATCAGGATTAATTTTGATAGCTTGGTTATAATCTGCCAGTGCTAATTCCCATTTTTTCTGCTGACGGTAAAGAATACCGCGATTGGTGTAAAATGCCGAACGGGGACTGAGTTTAATCGCTGCATTTATCGCTACCTCTGCTTCTGCATACCTTTTTAAATTATATAATGCAAAGAATTTTTCATTATACAAATTAGGATTATTTGGTTGAAGTTCAATGGCTTTATTGATTGCTGCTAAGGCTTCATTTCCTTTCTTTAATTCTCTATAGACTACACTTAGCCGACTCCAAGCAGCAACAAAATCAGGTTGACTTTTCACTGCTTGCTGGAATGCAGCTATAGCATCTCTATCTTGTCTATTCCATCCTAAAGCCAAACCCTTGCCATAATAAGCTAAGTGAATAAAGGCTGGTTTTAGCTGAATCGCTCTATCAAAAGCCTCTATAGCTTCTGGCAAACGACGTAAACGCCACAGTTGATTTCCTCTTTCTATCCATTGACTGGCGGTAGTATTTCCTTTGGAAACATCTACTGATAATATTGCTGTGACAATAGAGTTAACTTGTTGTTGATTTAATTTTGGTGCTGGGGTAGTTTCTACCTTTTGTCCTTGGGTATCTAGTTTGTTTGCTATTGCTAAAAAGGTACTGATAGGAATACCTAAACTATTACCTATTTGTACTTTACCACCACTACTACCTCTATCACCTGTTTTTTCATCAATAGCTGCTTCTCCCTCGGAACGTCCATGAATACCTATTACTCTTCCTTGAGTATCTAATACTGGTCCCCCACTCATGCCTCCAAAGGTGATACTACTATAAACTAATTCATATCCTCCGGTTAAGGAAACTGCACTTTGACTAACACTTGCACTGACATTTCCTGAGTTCCCAGAACTATTGTTTCTAAAATCTGATTGGGTAGTTACTAATAGTCCTTTTTCCTTACTAAAAATCCGCCCCATTGTCAACCGCCAAGGTGATGTTTGCCCTAATTTGGGATATCCTGCCGTTAATATATATTCATCATCTTTTGTGGGATAATTTGCTAAGGTGGCAATTTGATATGTTGCTGTACTTCTAAATTTAACTACTGCTAAATCTACTCCTGATTCTAGTTTAATGCTGCTTTTTTCTACAGGATACTGTTTACCATCTGGGGCAAGAATTGAATAATTAAAACGTCCACAGGATTTAGTGTCATTTTCACTTTCACAGAAAATATGAGCCGCAGTTAAAACAGTATAAGTATCTCCTTCCTTAGCAATAATTACTCCTGAACCATTGCTATTATTACTACTATCAATTCTCACGGTTATTTGTTTGGCTTTTTGTTCTATTTCTCCTAACCATCCTGTTAATGCTGCTTCTGGTACTGGTTGGGAAATATTTGGTACAGGTAAGGAATAGGCGGTGAGAATTTCGGGTTTTACCTGTGCTAAAACAGTAGAGATTGGTATTCCCCAACTGAGTTTTCGCATTGCTTGTATTTCTGCATTGCTAGGACGTGAACCATCTGGATAAACATAACCTGTATTTAATATTGGGTATGCACTTCTACCATTTATGCCTATGATTTGTCCACGGGAATTAATGATTGCACCGCCACTCATTCCTTGTTCAATATCGCTGTCATAACCTATTTGATAGCCTTCTTTTAGTGGTCTTTGGGATATTTTTTGGACTGTACCTGTGCGAAATACTATTTGTCCTTTGGTAGCAGAATATCCTGCTGCTATGACTTCCATTTCTGTAAAAGGAACAAAATTAGTTACTTCTTGTAAACAGTAATTTTCATTACTTTGGAATTGTAATAATGCTAAATCAAATTTATCAAAGTTAGTGTTAGGAACTGTTTGTGCATTATAGGTTTTACCATCTGCTGTTGTTAAAGAAATTTTGGTAGCTCCTCTAATTATATGAGAATTAGTTAAAACTAAATAAGTATTTCCTCGTTTGGATAGGAGTGTTCCTGAACCGCTGTTATTATCACCTATTACTCTGACTGTAATTCTCTTGGCGATGGTTTGTAGTTGTTTTTGGGAATATTCTCCAGTTTCACCATTGTCGGCTTCGATTTGACAACTGGTATTATCAATTGTTTGCAGAGAATTAGCAGTAGTTTTAATAGCAAATAATGGGTTATTCAAAAACATTAATGAGCAAACTAAGACAATGCTTTTCTTCATGATCAAATCTCCCTAAATAAATAAACAGTATAAAAGTAGCAACCCATTGATAATTCAATCAATTTTGTCATTTAGTTGTCAGAAATATGCAAGTTAAATGTCCAACAGTTTACTGAGACAGTATTTTCTTAAACCTCAAACATTTTAGTTTGCTGCGACTCCCCATAAGCCACCATAATCTGAAACTTTTCCCCCAACTCAGCACTAAACTCCAATTGAATCCAGTTATCTTCATCTCTTGATATAACCTCTAAAACATTTTCTCCCAAATTATCAATAATATTTAATTTTACTCCTTCAGGTAACACATGATTTCCCACTGGATATACTTGAGTTAAAATATCTACTTCTCCTTCAGAACTAGCAGCAATTTTTACTACTAATGCCACAGATAATGCCACAGAAATTTGCTCAAGGTGCATTCCCAAATCAATTTTTTGTCCCCGCGTCATACTCACAGCACTCTTAAAAGCTAATCCTAATTGTTGCGGATTTAATAAATTCTCAATAGTTTGCCAACTTGCATCTACAAAGCCATCTAACCATTGTCCAATTTTCATTAGGCTGGATAAATCTTCATCTTCTGGAGATTTAGCTATTTCTAATTCACTCAGATAAAGTAAAAAATTCTCCAAAGATTGCAACTGATTCAGAGGAACTTCTGCTTCAGCTTGAGGTGTAAAACCTAAAATTTTCGCCTCTTTTAAATCAGAATTGAACTGCACAGCCACATAACCCACTCTATCCTCCCAAACCTCCGGCGGAATTTCACATACTTCTGCTTTTGGTAAAACTGGACGACATTCTAATTTACCTAAATTTTTTACTTTTAAATCAGCCACATTCATCAATTGAATTACTAAAAAGTCATGACTATCACTTCCTTGGCAATCAGTTTCAAATCCCATACACTGGAGATAATTATCTACAGCATACACAGCTAAAGTATTAAGATAAACCTGTTGCCGCTGATCAGGATTAGAAATACCTTGGCTATATTCTTGAGCTATTCCATGAGCTTCTGTAGAGAGAGCTACGCTAAAAGTTAGTTGTTCTGTGATGCTATTCATGAGACAATCTCCAAAATTTTTATAGTCAGTTAATGCAGTTTCTATATATATTTCTTTAAATAAGTAATAATTTTACGCATTCGCCGCTGGTAAAAACTAGAAGCTGTCGAAAGTGGTACTTCTAATTCCTCAGAAATTTCTTGCCATTGCTTACCATTTAAAACCAACAACAGAATAGCTTGCAAATTAGCTTGGGGATGATCTTTAATACAGTCATTTTTTAAAACATTCTCTGGATCATTCTCAATAATTTCCTTTAACTGTTGTTGCTCAGATATTTCATTATCTACGGGGAAATCTTTGTTGATTTCATCTAAAGACAGCACTTGAGTAACTTTTTGATGCTTAGGAAGTTGAGTAATCCCTCTTTTTTGGTCTTTTTTACCCACATCAGAAATTCGCCGGGAAAAAATTATATTTACCCATGCCATCACTGGATATTGAGGATTATATTGTTCAATTTTTTGACAAATTTCTATGAATGTAAGTTGTAATGCTTCATGATAATAATCTTCATAGTTTGGTGATTCCCACCACTGAACTTGCTTGCTCAATTTCCCAGAACCGCGAATAGCATTAATCAGCTTATTTAAAGCTATGCGTCTTTTGGCTCTATCCGTGGGACTTTTACTGTCAGCCGGATATCGCTTGGCTTCATTAACTAGCTGTTGTAGTTCTTGGTTGAGCGCATCGTCGTCTCTTCCTAGAAAATCATTTGTCATCTCGCACTCCGCACTCTCCCGTGAAGATATCTATTCTCGTATCTTCCCCTGTCTGAAAGTTTTACGCAAAAATTTCCATTCTTTACAAAACTTTATATCCCACATTCCGCACCCCAAACTGTCCCAGAGGGATTTTGTTACATACTTTGGTTTTTTCACGTTGTTTTACTTATATTTATTTAGGTTCTTCAGTACATATAGGAATCATATTTGATTCTTGAAAAACACTCCGTACACTTCCCCTGTTCCCTGTTCCCTGTTCCCTGTTCCCTCTCTACACAGATAATTTCAAAAATCAAATACCAGTCCTATAGTATGCAAAATCAATCTCAAAAAACTGCGGAAGGCTTAATATACATAAGACATAAGCTACAGATATTGGATATTTTTACAAAAATTGCCTCAGAGTATGTTTGAAAAGTTTTTAATGTATAAATAAACCCCTCTCCAAACCTCTCCCCGACGCGGGGAGAGGCTTTGAAACCCCGATTCCAGCAACAAAAGTTTTTCCGCTTCCCTCTCCTTGTAGGAGAGGGTTAGGGAGAGGTAGGGAAGGGGGGAAGGGGGGTTAGGTTTCTAGAGATTATCGGTTTCATCTAATACTTTTCAAACAACCCCTTAATCCCTCCTGAATCAAGAGAGAAAACCACAAAATCCGATTCCCTTCCCTTGTCAAGGGGAGGGTTTAAAACATCTTTTCAGTAAACCTTATTTTGGTAACAACTTGAAAGAATCACAAAAACCACTGATACTTTTAGTTAGAAATTTTTGCATTTTTGTAGTGGTTTCTGCACTGACTTGATATAATCTTCTATCAACTAAAAAGATTCTCTGTTTAATAATTTTATCACCAGGTTTAGTATAGTTAACTTCTTTGCCAAAATGACCTTCTAAACTCATTTTTTCTTCACTAATTAAAGTTGCTTTGGCATTTTCTAAAGCTGTTGTCTTGCCAGTATCTATCGCTGCTTCAACCTGATTATTACGTTTTAATAGTTCAATGTATTCTTCTGGATAATCAATATAAGCAACTGTGTATTTTACCTCTTCCTGTGGGCGTTCAACGGTAAATAAATTCACCTCAACTTCGCCAGTTTTACTTTTGATTTTTTGTTTTGTAACTGTGGGTGTCCCAGGAAATAAAATACTAAATCCTCCTTCTTGGGAAGAAAAGACTTGCCATATAGATTTTACTGTTGTTTGTGGTTGATTGGCTAATGCGGGTGGAGTAATTGTGTAGCCGCTGCATAAAATCAACGCTGCCAAGGAGTAAGGTATGATTTTAAAGTTCATATCTAAATTTAGTAATTCCATTGATTGAGAATAACAAACTGATTGGCAAGTGTAAAGTTTGCTATTTGGATATTAGCAATAGCTTAACAGGAGTCAGGAGTCAGGAGAAAGAATTTATTTTCCCCCTGTCACCTTATTTCCCAATTATAAATCATTTTACATTTTCCCTAATTCGGGAGTTCTACCTTTTAAACCAATCATTAATTTCAATGCAAAGATTTTCAACATTGGAACTCGCTGCATTAACCATAAACCTAAACGGCGGATAATTACCACGGGTAAGATGTTATTAGAAAATACCCGATCTAACAAATCAGTAAAACCTAAAATTGCCAGATTTTCTTTTTTTCGCCATTGTTCATATTGTTTGAGAACTTCAATTTTACCAATATCTGCACCGTTTTGGTGTGCTGTTTGGATAACTTCCGCTAAAGCTGCTGCGTCACGAATACCTAAATTTAAACCTTGTCCACCGACGGGATGACAGTTGTGTGCAGCATCACCAACTAAAGCTAAACGGGGGAGAACATAGCGATCGCTTTGCATTAATTGTACCTGAAAAATAAAGCGATCGCCTAATAATTCTAATTTACCCATCTGCTTACCATACCGCTGAGTTAGTTCAGCTAAAAATTCTTCATCACTCAAAGCACATAAAGCTTTTGCTTCTTCATGAGGTGCTGTCCAAACAATGCGACATCTGTTACCAGGTAAAGGTAAAATCGCAAAAGGTCCACTTTTCCAAAATTTCTCATAAGCTGTATAGTTATGAGATTTTTCTGGTCTAACAAAAGCGACTATACAAGATTGCCAATATTTCCAACCTTTAGTTTTAATTCCCGCAGTTTCTCGAATTTTGGAACGTGAACCATCAGCAGCTACTAACAATTTAGTTTTAATTTGTTGCTGTTCACCGTCAACTTTAATATTCACATTCACTATATCTTTTTCATTTTGTGTACTAACAACTTCTGCTGGACACAAATAAGTTACATTTGCACAATTTTTCACAAATTCTTGTAAAGGTTCTAACAGTGCAAAATGTTCTGCTACATAACCTAATTCTGGTGTTTGTGTGTCTATATCAGCAGTTTGAAATTTCACCACATCGGGATAGTTAGCATCAGATAAAAACACCTGTCTATATTTAGCAATATTAGGGAGAATTTTATCCCAAATGCCAATTCCTTGAAAAATGCGGGCTGATAACATATGTACAGCATAAGCTTGGCCTTTAGCCACTGCGGCTGATGTCATCCTAGCTTCGATTAGCAGTATACTTAAACCAGAGTTCTTTAAAGCAGCAGCCAAAGTTAAACCAACAATACCACCACCGACTATCACCAAATCATAATCATATCCTGGTTTGTCTGTGGTTGTTTGGGGGGGAGTGAGAGTTTGAGTAAGCTGAGTAAGTGACATTGTGAAGATAGATGAAGATGTTTTATCTATTATTTTTACCCAAGTCCTGAAATCAGGCAAGTTGACTAGGAAAATTTTACCCGAACATGAGTTTATGTCTTACAGCGAGTTTAGTTTAGCTAAAGCCAAACAAGAGTTTGAATTAACTACTTTTGAAAAACGCGATATTTTTGCTGCTGTTCCCGAATTAGCAGCTAGTAATTTACTGACAGAAATTCTTAACTATAACCTGCCAATTGCTTTAGGAAGTAATAGTGAAAAAGCTCGTTCTGAACTAATTATTTCTCCTATTTTAGTAGATTTACGGCGACAATTACAAGAGCAAGTGAGTTTATTTTCTGGTGTTGATTTCACTGTTGATGATAGTAAAGGATTAAATGGTACTTGCGATTTTATTATTACTCAATCACCGGAAATTTTGATTTTGACTGCACCAGTTTTAATTGTTGTAGAAGCCAAAAAAGAAAATATTAATGCTGGTTTAGGTCAGTGTGCAGCGGAAATGGTAGCAGCGCAAATTTTTAATCAACAATCTCACAGCGACATTAAAACCATCTATGGTGCAGTGACAACTGGTAGTATTTGGCAATTTCTTAAATTAGAAAAACAAATATTAAGCATTGATTTGAGTGAATATTATCTCAAAGATGTGAATAAAATTTTGGGAATTTTAGCTAGTAGCATTTCTCAAGATATACAGGTGACAGGTGACAAGTGACAGTTTTTTATAATATAATATTGTTTGATCATGTGGTAGAATAATTGCTAATTAGTCATTTAACAAGTAGATTAAAGTGAGTAAAGCAATGAATCCAATAAGTGATTTGTATTCTATTTATGAAGTTGATAATGAAAAATGGTTAGAACAAACTCTAGAATTATTAAAAGAAAAGCGACTAGATGCTCTAGATTTAGAGCATTTAATTGAGGAATTAGAAGCAATGAGTCGTCGAGATAAATTGACAGTTGAGAGTTTGTTAGAACAAATAATTAGACATTTATTACTGCTACAATATTGGGAAGATGAATATAAATATAATGCCAATCATTGGCAAGCTGAAATTATCAGTTTTAGAACTCAAATCAATGAATATTTGACTAAAAATCTGAGAAATCATTTACAAGAAAATCAAGATAAAGTTTATCAGAAAGCCTTAAAGTATGTCAGCAAAAAAACAGGTATGATGATTCAATTTCCTCTAGAATGTCCTTATACTTTGGAACAATTATTAGATGAAAATTGGCTACCATAAAGAAGGCAGTAGGGGCAAACCCCCTGTGGTTGCCCTCTTGAGTCAGGAGGTAGAAGGTAAACATTTCTTCCCAGTCCCCAGTCTCCAGTCCCTAGTACCCTATCACCTATTAAACCATACTTAAAGTCATGAGATTTTCAGACATTTCAAAATTAGCGGTGACATTTTGGACATCATCTAAGCCTTCTAAAGTATCAATTAATTTGAGCAGAGATTTAGCCTGATCAGGATCTATGACTTCAACTTGATTTCCCGGAATCCAACGTAATTCTACTTCTGTAACATGAAAATTTTTCGCTTTCAATGTTTGACTGAGTTTCTCTAAATTTACTACTTCTGTAAACACTTCAGCAATTTCATCTTCAATCATTTCATAAGTATCAGCATCAGCTTCTAAAGATGCTTCCAAAAGTTTTTCCTCATCAACCACATCTTCAACAACACATACACCTTTTTGGGAAAACATCCAACTTACACAACCAGTTTCCCCCAAATTTCCGCCATTTTTACTAAAAGCAACTCGGATATCAGCAGCGGTACGATTACGATTATCTGTTAAAGCTTCAATTAAAATTGCTACACCACCAGGACCATATCCTTCATAGCGAATTTCTTCTAAATTGGTGTTATCACCTGCAAAAGTACCTGCACCTTTGGCGATCGCTCTTTCAATGTTATCATTAGGAATACCCGCAGCTTTCGCTTTATCAATTGCTGTCCGCAACTGAAAATTTCCCGCCGGATCTGGTATTCCACTCCTAGCAGCAACTATAATCGCCCGCGATAGTTGGGTAAAGATACTTCCCCTTTTTGCGTCTACAACTGCTTTCTGACGCTTAATATTTGCCCATTTACTATGTCCAGCCATAACTTTAAAAAGTTTAACACTCTATTCCAAGATAGAATATAACGTCGCGGTAAATTCTTCCAAAGCCTGAAAACTCCCCACCTGCCAACTACGCTCAACAGTATCAGGTATAATCTGAATAATATCTAAATCTCCCAAATAGGGACTTTTTTCAGATTTGATATATTTTCCATCTTGCAACAAATAAATAGACAACTTCCCACTATCAAAAATCCATAATTCAGGAACACCAATTGCTTCATAAGCATCAATAGTTGTTTTTGATGTCACATCAGTTTCTATTGCTAAATCTGGTGGTGGATCATCTGGTTGTAAACGTCGTTTACCTATCATTTGTTGATAATTTTGAATATAAAAACAAGCATCAGGTTCAACACCTGCTACACCTTGTTTTTTATAAGTCGTTGATCCAAAAGGTTGATATTTAATTCCTTTTGCTTTCAATAATATTTTCACGATATCTGAAATTAAATCTTTGGGAATTTCATGTTCAGGTGACGCAACTTTAATTTCTAAAATACCCTGATGATAAGCAATTCGTGAATTTCTTTTTTCTCCCAGTTCTTGTAAAATACATTCAAATTTATCCCAGGTAACATCAGGAATAGTAACTTTACTACCGGGTGTTAGTTGTATTTGACTAACGGGTTTGAAAACGGGAATAGCTACATTCATAGAATACTAGGGATAGTAGTAATTTAAGACTAATTATTAATTACTTATTATAACAAATCTTTTAAATTTATTTTAATTTCTATTTTACTGTCAATATCTGGGTGACAAAAACACTTAATTTTGATTTGATCTTGATCTCTTAAAATTGTCTGAAAAATTAATGTACCAGATTTATTATCACTTTTAATAATTTCGGAAAATTTACTGTATTTATTTTCCTCTAATGTCTTTCTCTCAGAAAATGTTTGATAAAATAAAATTCCTTGAAAATCTACATATATTTCTTCTTCATGATAACCTTGCTTGGGATTTAAGTGATTATTCAGAACCAGTAACATATACACTCTAGACATTGCACAACTAAACTTTTCGGAAATTCTCTCTAGTTCTTTGTTATCTATGCTAGATTTTAACTCAATTAATAAAATATTCAATCTATAGCTACTATCATACTTTTGTAAAACTAAAATAGCGCATTCTGTAGTTTTGCTGCTAGTTGCTATACCAGGTATGGGTTTTTCTAAATTTATTTTCCAAATTCTTTCTACTTGTGATTTATTATCAATATAATTTAATCCTTGAATGCATACCTTCTTCAGTTTCGCATTAGAACTTTTTTCTTCAATTTCAATTATTTCATTTTCAGCTACAGGAATTTCAACAATAAATTCTTGTTTTAATAAAGCTTTGTGAAATTCATCTCTTAAATTACGCACATCGCGTTTATTACGTTTACTCATCATCTACCTCATCTTCTTGAGTGTAGATATAATCAGTCAGAATGCGAAGTGATTTATCTAAGTTATTTTCAACTTCTCTAAAGTTTCTAAAATAGATACCAGAATCACCGCTTTCATAGTCTATAATTTTATCACCTGTGAAGAAATAAACACCGACTTTTTCCTTTGCGATAGATACAGATGAATCAACATAGTATAATTTATTATCTTCGATAATTTTCTCTACATTTACACCATGTTGATTTTTCAGAACATCCAAATATATATAGTTATTAATAGCATTAGCTAAAATTGAACTATGGGTTGTGATTAATACTTTATTTCTGGTTTCGTTTTGGATAAACTGTATCAAAATATTTAATAATTTAATTTGATTTTCAGGATGTAAATTCACTTCTGGTTCATCTATCATTAAGAAATTATTTTTTTCTTCAGCCCAATATTTGAAATATAAATAAATAAGTGTTAATTGATTAACAGATGAAGATGCTAAATACATTGGTAAAATCTTATCACGAGTCTTAAAATAAAATTCTATTGGACTGATTACTTCCTGAGCAACAAGTATTATTTCACCTCCAAGAATTTCTTTTAGCTGTTGAACAAGATAAATATAATCTTCTTTAACTTTATCTTTAAAAATATTAAAAAGTTTTTCAAATACTTTATTCATAGGTTCTGTATATTGTCTCTGAAAAAATTCCTTGACATCTGGTAATTGAAGATTATCTTTTTTATTTTCAAGTAAATCTACAATTTTTCTGAAATTTTGTTCGCGTTGTTTTCTTTCAATATCATAAATATAACGATAAAATGTAGGAAAGAAGATTCTACTAGCTGGTAAGAAAAAAGTCTCATGCTGATGTTTTAGCATAGTTCTAATTATGCTTGTAATTAGAATAAACTTTTTTTGATCAACTAAATTTCTATCTAAAAAGATTTTAGGTATGACTCCTTTAATATTCTCTGGCAATTCTTTTTCTTCAAATTTATATATTAATTCACCTTTATTTTTTTGAATTTCAATATACTCTAATATATTTTCACCTTCGTGAATAAACCTAACTTCTTGTTCTTTTAATTCAGATATTTCATAATCAAAATTAATTACAATTTCCATAACAATATTATTATTAAGTATTGCGGAATTTACTATTTCCGAATTTTCACTTATATTAAATATCTCTTTTTTTGTTTCTTCTTGTAAAAACAAACTATATTTAGTCAATATTTTAGCCAACAACTCAGAACTAACTTCGAGGTGATTTACATTGTCAATTATGTAATTGTTAAGGATATCTAGATTTTTATGAGCAAATTTATGAATTATATCTTGATTAAAAACAGCCCATAATAATTGAGCTACATAACTTTTACCACTATTATTTCTGCCAACAAATACAAAAAAATCCTTATCTAAATCAATGGCTTGATTATTATTTTTAATAGGTCCCAAATTTTTGATGATCAATTTCATATAAGTTCACCTCTCAACTAACATACTCATAACTCAAGTCTATCAAATATTCAGGTGGGCATTGCCCACCATGAGATTTTAAAGGTATTTACAACCTACTAAACCTTAAACTTCTCAGTGATCCGCTTCATTGCTTCTTCCACATTTTCCCGACTGTTAAATGCAGAAATACGGAAATAACCTTCACCCGCAGCACCAAAACCAGATCCAGGTGTTCCCACAACATTCACTGTTTGCAGCAACTTATCGAAAAATTCCCAACTGGTTAAACCATGAGGTGTTTTCACCCATACATAAGGTGCATTCACACCACCATAAACTGATAAACCTGCGTTGGTGAGTTGTTCACGGATAATTTTGGCATTTTCTAAGTAGAAACTTACCAAAGCTTTAATTTGTGCTTGTCCTTCTTCAGAATAAACCGCTTCCGCACCTCTTTGGACAATGTAGGAAACACCGTTAAATTTGGTAGACTGACGACGATTCCATAATTTCCACAATTCTACATCAGTACCATCTGCGGCTTTTGCAGTTAGGGTTTTGGGAACGACAGTTAACGCGCAACGTGTACCAGTGAAACCCGCATTTTTGGAGAAAGAACGAAATTCAATCGCACAGTCTCTAGCACCTTCAATTTCATAGATAGAATGGGGAAGACTAGGATCGGTAATAAATGCTTCGTAAGCAGCGTCAAAGAAAATAATTGATCCGTTGGCTTTTGCGTAGTTTACCCACTCTTGTAAATGTTCTTTGGTTGCAGTTGCACCGGTGGGGTTGTTGGGAAAGCAGAGATAAATTAAGTCTACTTTCTCTTTAGGTATTTCTGCGGTAAAGTTGTTTTCTGCGGTGACGGGGAGATAAACTAAACCGCCATATTCGCCTTTTTCGTTAGCATCTCCGGTATTACCCGCCATCACGTTAGTATCAACGTAAACGGGGTATACAGGGTCAGTAACAGCAATTTTGTTATTTTTGCCAAAAATCTCTAAAATGTTGCCTGTATCGCATTTAGAACCGTCAGAGATGAAGATTTCATCAGCTTCTACATTCGCGCCTCTAGCTTGGAAATCTTGAAGGGCGATTTTTTCCCGTAACCAAGCATAACCTTGTTCTGGTCCATAGCCTTTGAAAGATGAGCGATCGCCCATTTCTTCTACTGCTTTAATCATCGCAGTCCGGCAAGCTTCAGGCAAGGGTTCAGTCACATCACCAATACCCAAACGGATAATTTTCCCATCGGGGTTAGCTTGGGCGAAAGCATTTACCCGTCTAGCAATTTCCGGGAATAAATAACCAGCTTTTAGTTTGAGATAGTTGTCGTTAACAGTAGCCATTCTAGATTTTGAAGATACGCATTAAAATAGCTTACTGTAATTTAGACAATGCCAATTTGACTTTTAACGTAGTTCACACTACATAGACATCCATTGTAATTAAACCAATTCCTCCAATTTCAGAGAGCCACCTTGAATAGCATCAAATAATCCTGAATTTACTAGCCATTCCATATCTGATCCTAGCAAATCTGCTGATGGTGCAGTCAAGAATATTGCTTAACTCTATCTTGAACTAATATCAATAATTCGACAAGCTTTGTTACCACTGACGCTCACGGCGAAGCCTTGCACAATTTTAATTTTCATCATCCTCAATTCCTTGATTTATCTATGCAAATTCCCTTAGAGTATCATTGTCTTTAACATTTCTTTACAATAGGTTCTGGTAAATCACGTACATACCACCTAAGTAAAGGATAATCAGAGCTAATCCATCCCAGGTAATATACATACGTGAACGACTAACAGCATGATAAATTAATCCTGTGATGGACACGGAAGTCATGATCATCCCAACAACGGCAGTGAAAATATGTATCTGACTGATATTTGCCCAGATGCTCCCCTGTAAATATACGAAATCATAAAAGCCCAAAATTGCTAAATTAGTGATATTTGAGCCAAAAACGTTAGAAACTGCTAAATCTACGGCATTAAGGCGTACTGCTGCCAAGGATGATACTACTTCTGGTAATGATGTGGCTGTTGCCAGCAAAAGAGCGCCAATAAAACTTTGTCCTAAACCTGTGACTGCGGCAACGCGATCGCCTAAAAACGCCAACCACACACCCAATATGACAATCATTGCTGAGAGAATGATAAATCTGCGATATGCTTGCACAGGTGTAATGTGTTGATATTGAAAAACCTCTGCTTCTTCTTCTAATACTTCTGCACGTCTTCTGGTTTCAAATTGGGCAATCGTCCGGGCGCTGACAAAATAAAGTAATAGTAAAATCACACTGGGAATACCCACCCATCCCACAGTTAAATTAGTCTCTGTTTTTCCCAACAGCATTCCCCCAGCGGCAATACCCAGCATTCCACAACCCAAACTTGCTGCTAAACCGTGACTAATTTGCGCTCGTTTCAATAATGGGGCTGGACCGTTGTAAATATCGAGCAATGCTAAAATTAGCAAATTAAAGAGACAACTGCCCAAGATACCGCCCACAGCAAGGTCTGGAGAGTTAAACATGACTATGGCACTTGTCCCTGTGGCTAACTCTGGCAAAGAGGTAACACCCGCTAACAAAATTGTACCTACCCAAGTCCGCCCTAGTCCGGTTTTTTCTGCCAACATATCAGCACTTTGGGAAAGCCATGTTCCCACAGCAATGACTAAAGCGATGCACACAATAACTTGAAGGAATAGCAGCATGGTTGATTAAAATATTTGCAGATACAGCAGGAGTCAGGAGTCAGAAGTAAAACTCTTTTTCTGTCTAAGTTTAAAGTTATATTCTGTACCAGAATAATCTGCAATCTGCTGTATGAGTGTTAAACTTAATGTTTTACAAAAATTTTCAATTTTAATTTTTAACGTGGTTCATCTGGTATTTGATATGGTGCATCAAGATATTAAAACTCAACGCATTTCCATTATTATACCTACTCTCAATGAAGCGAATAATATTAAAACAGCAATTACCAGCACTCAATCAAGTGCAAATGTGGAAGTCATTGTTGTTGATGGTGGTTCAAATGATGGTACACCTACTATTGCTCAATCTTTAGGTGCAACTGTGATCTCTTCTGCTCCTGGTCGTGCTATACAAATGAATACAGGTGCAGCGATCGCTAGTGGTGAAATTCTCCTGTTTCTCCATGCTGACACTCGTTTACCTCAAGGTTTTGATACTATGATTCGTACCGCATTACAACAACCTGGAATTATAGCTGGTGCTTTTGCTTTGCGAATAGATGCACCTCATTGGGGTTTGCGTTTGGTAGAGTGGGGTGTAAAGTTGCGATCGCATTTTTATCAATTACCCTATGGTGATCAAGCTATTTTTTTAACTAAAATCGCATTTGCAGAAGTTGGTAATTTTCCCCAAATGCCTATTATGGAAGATTTTGAACTGATTACCTGTTTAAAGCGTATCAGTCAAGTTAAAATAATTGACGTTCCTGTAATTACATCACCCCGGAGATGGTTAAAAAAGGGAATTTTTAAGACTACCCTACTTAATCAAATTATCGTTCTTGCTTATTTATTCGGTGTTTCACCAGAACGCATCCGTAAATGGTATAACAATTACCCTTTGATATAGTAATCATATTTGTTTGGGCTGGTAATTGGTAATTGGTAATTGGTAATTGGTAAAATCAGGTGAATTATATGATTTCAAAGCACAAATACCGATTAAATAGCAAACTCCAACTATTCCTCATCACTTGTGATGTCACTTGAGAGCATCCCAAATGTAGCTTTTACGTCTTCCTAATTCCTGTACGGGTTTAGCATTGCTAAACCCCTAGTGACTCCTGACTCCTGACTCCTGACTCCTGACTCCTGACTCCTGACTCCTGACTCCTGAATTCTATTTCATGTTAGTTCATTCTTCCAGTGATTTGGCAGGAACTTCAATTGCTGTTACATCAATTGTACCTTCTGGTGCAAAGCGGCTAAATTGACTATTTTTTACTAATAGTTGTTCTCCGCAACTTGGACACTGGAATTGGCTATTATTTAAACTTGTGGATTCAAATCCACAAACCGGACATTGATCAGTAACCAAGTTACGTTGTAGCCACCAGCGAAAACCAAATATTGCTATAACTGGTGTTATTAATAACAGTCCAATAATAATTAGTAAGGAATTAACTAACCAGCCTAAGCCTAATGATGCTAATAACCAGGCTACTGCTAATATAGTCAGCCAAGGACGCAGTTTATCAAGATTTTGTTGGAAGTTATTAAGGTTCATTTCTTAAATTTTTCTACTCTATTTTTATTTTACTTATCAATTATCAGTGGGAACAGGTAATTGGTAATTGGTAATTCAATTTTGGATTTTGGATTTTGGATTTTGGATTTTGGATTGTTTTTGTCAATTCCAATCTAAAAATCTAAAAGTTTTCTCCCCAGTCTCCTTACAATAGCAACATTATTAACTGTTTAAATATTCTAAATCTGTTTTTACCATATTTTCCAAAAGTTGCTCAAAACTCACTTTTGGTTCCCAACCAAGCTTGTTTTTGGCTTTACTGGGATTAGCTACCAGTTGAAAATGTTCATCTGCTCGTAATAAATTAGTATTCACAATTACATATTTTTCCCAATCCAGTCCTACACAATCAAAAGCAGTAGTAATTAATTCCCTGACGCTGTGGAGTTTACCCGTACCAATTACATATTCTTCTGGCTCATTTACTTGTAACATTCGCCACATAGCATTAACGTGATCTCCGGCAAAACCCCAATCTCGTTGAGCATCCAAATTACCCATTTCCAAGGTTTGAGCTAAACCCAATTTAATTTTAGCTACCGCCAAAGAAACTTTACGGGTGACAAACTGAGGCGGACGCAAAGGCGATTCATGGTTATATAAAATACCACTACAGGCAAATAGACCATAACGTTGTCGGTGATGTACCATCGTCCAATGAGCGTGTAATTTTGCTGCTGCATAGGGATTTTTGGGACGAAAGGGAGTTTCTTCATCTTGGGGAGCAGTAGTCACATCACCAAACATTTCCGAACTACTAGCTTGATAAAACCTTGTGGATAAACCAACTTGGCGAACTGCATCTAATAATCTAGTAGCAGTACCTGTAATCAGATCAAGAGTTCCCAAAGGATCATTCCAAGAGTCGGGAACGAAACTAGGAGCAGCTAAATTGTAAATTTCCTGGGGTTGTAGTTGTTCAACAGCAGTTAATAAAGCCGCATAATCTCTTAAATCAACAGTGTAAATTTTTAGGTTATCTGCTAAAGTTCCTAATTTTGACAAGTTAGTTTGTCGATGGGGAGATACCAAACCGAAAACTCGGTAATTTTGATTAAGAAGCAAATGGCTCAGATAGTAGCCATCTTGACCTGTAATGCCTGTTATGAGGGCGGTCTTGATCATAATGAGGGATATAAATAATATGTATTACAACTATCACTAACTAAAATATAAAATTATAGCAGTATACAATCAGATATGCTGCTATATAAAACCTAGACAAAACTAGACTTTACTTTCTACTTCAACAGGAGCATGGGAGCAGTTATCCCTCGGTAGACTTTCACGCCTTAGCCAAACGCGATAAATTAATTGCAGCATTCAGATCCCTATCCATCTCAAAACTACAGTTCTCGCAGTGATAAATTCTTTCAGATAAAGAAAGACTATCTTTTCTATGTCCACAGTGAGAACAGGTTTTACTTGATGGATAAAATCTATCAGCAATTATAATTTCACAGCCAAACTTTTTAGCTTTATATTCTAGCTGACGCTTAAACTCATGAAACCCACAATCAGCTATTGCTTGGGCTAATTTATGGTTTGATAACATCCCTGAAACATTCAAATCTTCTACTACTATCTTCGCGTGGTTTTTGCATAAGTAAGTAGTGATTTTCTGAAGAGTATCTTTTCTCAGGTTTGCTATTCTCGCATGATGTCTAGCTAGTTTAATTTTAGCTTTATGCTTATTGCTGGAACCTTTAGCCTTTCTAGAGTAGATATTAGATAATCTTTGCAGTTTAGCTAAGTTCTGTTTGTAGTGTTTAGGATTAGCAAAAGTAATACCAGTGCTAAGAATAGCTAGTTCCTTTACTCCCAAATCAACACCAACAGCATCATGTTTTTTAATAGTTGGCTGACATTCTTGTTCATAAGAAAAAGCTATGTACCAGCTATCAGCAGTCCTAGAAATAGTAATACTTTTGCAGGTGGTATGAGGTAATCCTTCATAAGTTTTTACCCATCCAATTGTTGGTAGTTTTATTGATGTACCACCTACAGGAATTGGTTTACCACCATTATCAATTGTCAAACTATCATTTTTCCCTTTCTTTTTAAAGTTGGGATATTTTGACTGTCCTTTAAAGAATCTCTGGAAAGATTCACCTAAACTATCAAAGGCGTATTGAGTGATTTTCTGACAAATACCTTTTTCTTTAATCCATGCCAATTCAGGTTTTACATGGTTATTAAAGAATTTTTTGAGGATATATTTGTTTGGCTTTAATCCATCTTTATACAAATCCTGCCAAGTAGCTAAACCCCAATTATAGGTAAACCTTGCTATACCAGCGTGTTTAGCCATTAATATTTCCTGGGTTTTGTTTAACTTGAGTTTTGTTTTGATAGATAAAAGCATTGCTCGACCTCAACACTGTATTTCTTTGCTGTCTAAAACTGACATATCTTGTACAGGTTTGTCAATTTGAGTCTACAGGTTTTAATCCCTGGATAATCAGTCAATCATCTTCAGTATAAAAACGATGCCCCGACAATGTTCTTTTGGCTGGAAGTCTTCCTTCAACATCCCATCTTTGCAAGGTCTTGACTGAAACTCCGATTTTTTTAGCAAATTCATGAGGTTTAAACATAAAGTCACTCATAGACAAACATATGAGTGTACAGGTTTGTTTATTAAATTGTCAACTTAGGACAAGCTCTTTTTTTGTTTTAGTCTCCTTAACGGAAATGACCCAATTAGAGCAAGCAATCACAACCAATCCTTTAACGGTTTCATCAGATACAAACGTTGCTGAGGCCATATTGCAGATGAGTGCAGCACGGGCAAGCTGTTCCTTAAAAGATGATGATGATATTGATTCAGACAGTAATTTGTTGATATCAGAAACTCGCTCTAGTTGTGTCATAATTGTCGAGGGAACGAAATTACTGGGAATTTTTACTGAGAGAGATGTTGTTCATCTTAGCGCCAATGGTTATCAACTGGCAGAGACAAAGATTAGTGAGGTTATAGCTCAACCAGTAATCACATTGCGGAAATCAGACTTTACTGATATTTTTGCGGCACTGACCTTGTTGCAAAGTCATCATATCCGACATTTGCCCATAGTTGATGATTATGATCAATTGATCGGGCTTGTCACCCATGAAAGCCTACGTCAACTGCTGCATCCAGTAGATTTACTGCGATCGCAGAAAAGAAAAATATCCAATTTATAACCGATCTACCCAAACCTGGTAGTAGTATAAAAGTAGATGAGCCTATCTTTCGTCGCATTATCAATAATATTGTTTCTAATATTGACAATTGATAATTGTTTCATGGCAGGTTTTAAATCTACCCTTTCAAGGGTAAAAAGCCTGGATATAATAATAATTATTGTCAATAAACTACTTTGACAGAAAAAATATAAAATATTCATCATATTCATCATCTAAGATTGATAATTATCCTGAAGCGGCTAAGAACAAGGGTAATTAAAGATGGGCGAAAACAGGTTTTATAAAATCTGTTTAAATATTGTAAAAATATTTTGGCGGCCTCATCTCCCCTAGTTTATAAGTCTGTTTTTCCCATGAAATATCACTTAACAGGCAAGCAAAAATTATGGATTTGTCAAATTTTTCGACACTAAAAAACTTAGAAGCAGCTTTCGGTGGAGAATCGATGGCAAATCGTAAATACCTGTTTTTTGCAAATGTGGCACGTAAACTGGGTTTTACAGACTTAGTGAAGCTTTTTAAGGAAACAGCAGATCAAGAAACTGAACACGCTTTTGCACATTTTGAGTTATTACATCCAGAACTGGTTGTCAAAGATGCTGCTAGTTTAACTGATGAACAAAAACGGGAAATTATGTCTCGTTGTTTGTCTTTGGCAATTGAAGGGGAAACCTATGAATACACTACCATGTATCCTGATTTTGCTGCTGCTGCTCAAAAAGATAGAGATAATCCCGCAGCGGAAGAATTTCTCAAACAAGCTCAAGAATCTAGTGAACACGCTAACACATTCCGCGCCGCAGCACACCGTTTTGGGTTGCTCAAATTCATTGAAAATTATCACGCAGATCGCTACACAGAAGCTTTAGAAGTATTAAATGGTGGACAAGCTGTAACTAGAGTAGCAGGTGAAGATCCGGCAACTCAAAAATGGATTTGTAGACAGTGCAGCATGATTTATGATCCTGTTGTTGGTGATCCTGATTCGGGTATTGCACCTGGTACACCTTTTGCAGAAATTCCTGATGATTGGAGTTGTCCTATTTGCGGTGCTACTAAAAAGACTTTTAAACCTCTTGAGGAAAAAGTTGCTGCTTAAATTAAACTTAAAATAGAGATTGGATAGATCCCCGACTTCTTGAAGAAGTTGGGGATCTGGATATTGTTCTTTATTTAGTAGTAAGCAAAAAATAGTGGATTATATTTTGTTTTTGAAAGAGAATACATAAATTAACTATGCTGTCTACAGCTATATATCCCCAACCAAAATACCCCAAAAAAGAGAGTGGGAGGAGGCATTATCAAGCGCCATTCTCTCCCACTCTACTATTTGCTGCTGAAGCGATTCGGGAATATACACATAACGATTATCGTTAAATTAGGGGGGTAATTTATATAACGACAACGTTTCTACTCAGTGAGTATTCCTATTGCAGCAAACGATCATTTTATTTAATTGTCCAACAAACGTCACAAGAATCAGAAACTAATTTTTTTAATTTTTTAGCAACTGTCTTGCTTTCGTTTGTCTAATTTAATTTAACTTGCTTCTCTAGCTTGTGGTTGCCAATTTGGCATTTTTCTAGCTAGAAATTTAGAAATTTTTGCTCGTTCATTGCTAACACTTGATCAGAGAGACTTTGAACCATACACCTGATAAAAGTTATAGCTAAAAACTAAGATAATGTGAGTAAAGCACTAAGGGGTAATACCCATCATCCGCATTTGTGTTTGGTTTCCGTCGTTTTTAAAACACTTAATTTGTGATTTGATAACTGACTTGTAAATCATTTTACCATGCAACATTGATTGTTTTGTCTGAGGGGTTTAACCCTTCATTTACATAGAAACCCGACTGATTTGAGTATTGGAGTAGTCGGGAATCTGGGTATTATATGATTGATATTGATGAGATTGATGAAATATGTTATCTAATCAGCGATCGCCCACCGTACATAAGGACGAGAGGCCGTAATAGTTTTGTAGGTAATTTCCTGAGCAGGAGCGTTAATTTTTCGCAAATCTACCCGAAAATAAGCTTTTTTATTTTTAAATTGTACCGTGTAGAATTTATATTCTTGATTGCGAGTTTGACCAACACAGGAAGCATAGTTACTGCGTAAAGGTGCAATAAATTCGACAAATTGCTTATTATTAGAAGCAACTAATTTAACTGAATCTGCAAAAGCTTTAGTATCTGCAATTACTGTATGTTCTGCACCTCCTTCATAGGGTAGAGTTATCCACCATAAACCAACTGTTTGCGGACAAGTTCCGCTGGTGCGTTGTACATTGATTTTAACATTAGGTTCAGCTATTGGACCGGGTGTGGTTTGCGCTGAAATTGGATGAGAAACTGTTGCTGCTGCTAATAAAGAAGCAACAATCACAGCAAGTTTTTTAGGTTGTAATATATTTTGCATCTGCTTTGTTACTGGCTTCTAATTATCTAGACGGAGTATTTCAATCATTTGTGTCTGGAATGTTTAATGTTTAATGTTTAATTTCCTCGCTATCGTGTGTTCAGTTACAGTTCTATTTAGAGAAATCAGGCAAAAATAGAGATTCATACAGAGTGTTGCAGGTAAATGAAGTAAACAATCTAGTGAAAAATATTTACATCAAAACATTTTACTCCTGACACAAGAGGGCAACCACGGGGGGATTGCCCCTACGACTGACTCCTGAATTATTACAATTATGCTGCTGTTTCATGAAACCTCGAATTATTGTTTGTGGCTTAGGACGGACTGGATATAAAATCTTTCGTTTGTTGAGACAACAGGGTGCGTTAGTTGTTGGTATTCATCGCAGACCCATAGCTGGTGAAGCAACGGGAGATGTAATTATTGGTGAATTTTGTGCAGCTTCTACCCTGCAAGCAGCAGGAATTGGCCAGGCACATACTTTAGTGATTGCTACTGCTGATGATGCAGTCAATTTGTCAGTGATGATGCAAGCGCGGGTATTAAATCCTAATATTCGCATTATCAACCGTTTTTATAATACTAATTTAGGTGAACGTTTAGATCACACTCTTATAGATCATTTAAGTATGAGTGTTGTGGGGTTGGCTGCACCAGTATTTACATTTGCAGCTTTAGGAAATAAAGCCATAGGACAAATCAAATTATTTGAGCAAACTTGGCCAATTCAAGAAGAATATATTGATGAAAATCATCCTTGGCATGGTCAAAAAATCAGTGATTTGTGGGAAGATAAATCACGGATGCTGATTTATTATTTACCTGTTTTTGGGAAGATGAATTTAGTGTCAGCGGTGTTAGCAGAACAACATTTAAAAGTAGGCGATCGCCTCATTATTGGTACTCAACCCCGCATCAATCACACCCGCAAATCATGGGCAAGAAAACTGATTAAAATTTTCACCAGTATTCGCCATTTTCAAAAACACGCCAAATCAGTAATAGCAATGGCTATAGCATTAGTAGTCATTATTTTGATCGCCACTTTTACCTATGTTTATGCTAAATTAAATATTTCCTTTGTTGATGCCTTATATTTTGCTGTGGGCATGATTACTGGTGCTGGTGGTAATGATAAAGTTGTAGAAGAAGCACCAAATAATATTAAATTATTTACCATTTTTATGATGTTGGCAGGAGCAATAGTTTTTGGTATTTGGTATGCTATGCTAACGGATTTTGTCTTAGGAACTCGTCTCAAACAATTTTGGGATGCTGCCAGAATTCCCCAACGTCATCATTATATTGTTTGTGGTTTAAGTGGCATTGGCATTAAAATTGTGCAACAACTTCATACAAGTGGACATGAAGTAGTGGTAATTGAAACAGATGCTAATAATAGATATGTCAACACTGCTAGGGGAATGGGTATTCCTGTAATTTTAGCAGATGCGAGTTTTCGCACAACTTTACAAACCAGTAATATAGATACCGCGTCCGCAGTTTTAGCTGTTACTAATAACGATGCTATTAATTTAGAAATTGCCCTCAAAGCCAAAAGTTTAACATCAAAAATTCCGGTAATTGTTTACTATGCTGATCCTGATTTTGCCAGGATAGCACAACAGGTATTTGATTTTGAAGCTGTATTAAGTCCCGCAGAATTAGCTGCACCGGCTTTTGCTGCTGCTGCTTTGGGAGGGAGAATTATTGGTAATGGAATTATCGGTGATAATTTATGGGTGGCTTTTGCAACTTTGATTACTCCTAATCATCCTTTTTGTGGTCAATGGGTGAAAGATGTAGCTAGATATGCGGATTTTGTACCTTTATATGTAGAAACAAATCACCAAACTTTACACGGTTGGGATTTATTAGAAACTAATTTAAGTGCGGGTGATATTTTGTATTTAACAATTCCTGCAAATCGGTTATATCAATTATGGCGTGAAGAACAGGAAATAGCAGGTTAGACTGGACGAGGTGACAGGTGACAGGTGACAGGTGACAGGTGACAGTGAATAGAGTGAAGGGATAATCAATAATTATCTGTTCCCTGTTCCCTGTTCCCTGTTCCCTGTTCCCTCTTTAATGACAGGTAATATTACAAGCTAATCACACCATAATAGGAGAGAATTACATAAACTATGAATGCAAAAAAGACGAGATGTTCTATGAAAAAAAGAGGTGATGACATCAATAACGAAACTGGATTGTAAGGAGGTTTGTGCTGCTTCCACCAATGTCCTACAGGTGCTTTAGCTTGGAAATATCCAAAGTCCTCTAGTTGTTGACGATGGTATTGATCATAACGAGGAAATTGGCTAAAAGGTAACTCTCCTATACTATGTTGTGCAATAATTCTTCGACGTTGATAGGGAACTGTATTATCACCAAAATTACTTTGATACTCCTCACTATTTAGCAGTGCATCAATGAATCCTTGTAAACCCTTAGTCCCAATCACAATAGACCAGGCCATTGTTTCTTGTTTACTGTAAACATTCCTGCCCAAAACTCGTTGTATACACATTTCCACGAATCTATAATTGTTATTCGCGTTGTAGTTACGTAAGCGGAATGTTTCCGATAATAACAATCCTCTAATAAAATCCCGAACAGTAATACTTTTGTGTTTTAATTGGGATTCTAGAGCTAATTGACGGTTGCTAACTAAAATTTGTTGTTCGTTGAATATTTGACGATAAGCAGCCCAAATTAACTGATCAATTTCTGCGGTGTCAGGTGTTCCTTCTGTGGTGTAAATTCTTGGATATTCTTCTCCAGGAATTTCAAAACTTTTAACTCTTTGGTTTTGGCTGGATGGAGCGTATTTTAGTAGAGGAATAGTCATGGGGATCCTGTTGAAGTTGTAAAAATGATGTTTTCAGGATTTACGCAATAACTTTGATTTCTAACGTTAGTTGGTATATCTGCACTTACCAACTTCTGTTAAATCTAAAAGTTAAAATTCTGATTCAATTTTGAAAATCATTGTCTACTTTTACAACTAAATAATTATTAAGAAATCAAAGATGGCAGAAAAACTTAAATAATGAGGAGCATGGTTGTTTTCCTAACCACAAAGTAGCATAATATCTCATTAGATGATCTTCTGTATCTAAATTAGCTGTTTGATTTATAAAGGTGTTAATGATTGATTAAAAAATATAGCCGTAGACAAGGCGATTAGGGGAACATCCCAAATGTGTAAATTCATTTTTATCTATGGAAATAATAATATGCCCCAAGGGTATGATATGATTGAACCGCAAAGGGCGCAAAGGACACAAAGGAAAGAGAGTTTAAGAGATTTTTTAGTGTTGCTGCGGTTATTTTTTCTTTCATTGGGATGCTCCCACGATTAGGACATTAACGAAAAATAAAACTTAAACACTCTAAGGTTTTTAACACTGTCACCTGTCACCTGTCACCTGCTATAAAAAATCCCCTACTTTTGGCAGCAGTCGGGGATTTAATATTTTTGAATTTATGGTTAATTTATGTGAACAATGTGAACACATTTAAAACAAATTTAATCAGAAATGCCAGCATCTCGCAGACGTTTTTCTAATTCTTCAAGGCGTTTTAAGGCGGCTTCTTTAGCAAGTCGTTCTTGTTCTTTAGCAAGTCGTTCTTGTTGCACTAACTCAGAACCCCAAAGTAACAAATTACCATCTTGATCCCACCAGCGTAACCAGTAACCTTGACGGTTTTCGCGCTTTCCTTGCCATACACCTATAAATAGTTCCATTTCTGCTAACCAATAACGGTTATTATCATCAAGGGAACGTAATTTATAAGATCCAGTTTCTTGCAAATTATGTACTTCTAATTCTCCGGTTTCTGGTTGAAAAATGATGTAGTTAGGAACTTGTAAAACTTGTTCATAAAAAAACCATTTTCCAGGGGGATAGGTGCGTTTACTGGAATATTCACTTCCTTCTGTATCGGAAAGAAATTCCATGACCACTGTAGGAATTTGTCCCTGTTTATGGGGGGTGTAACTGCGTTGAATTTGCTCTCTAGGTACGGTAATTTGCGGCACGTAAGCCCAGTCAGGGGCTTTAATGACAAATTTGCCATTTACGGTGGCACAGATGCCATAATTAGTTGTAGCTAAAGCTGTTTCTGGCAGTTTACCAGCGAGTTCTAAACTTTCGGTTAATGCTGCGGCTAGACTGGGTTGGTTAACATTATCCACTGGTTCATCTTCTAAAATGAAGTCTTCGGGTAGGAGTTCCCAGGTAATATTGGTGGTGGAAGCACTTACAACCATAGGAAACATAAATAAGGGATTAAATTTTAGTATAGCTTGTGATTGATCTGACTGAATTTGAGATTTGAAATTGTGAATTTTGGCGTAAATAATTCAAAATCTCAAATTTAAATAACAGGTAAATAATAGGCGATCGCCTAAAAAATTCTGAAAATAATTACTTCACAAAATAATTACTTCATCACATCCAAACCCAAAGCCACCGCCCCCCACAATGGCGCATCATCTCCCAAAACCGCCCGCACAACTTCAAAATTCACCTCTGGTAATGCGGTTTCCTGGGCTATTTTGCGTACAGTCGCCCAAAAACTATCCCCCGCTTTTGTCACTCCACCACCTAATACAAACCTCTGTGGGTTCATTAAGTTAGCAACATTACCAATACCCACTCCCAACGCCCAAGCTGCTTTGTATAATACCGCTTTTGCTAGTTCATCTCCATTTGATGCGGCTACACTGACTATTTGCCCGGTAATTAAGTTTAAATCATTACCTACTAACTGTCTAAGTATATCACCTCTTGTACCTCCCCCAGAATTAGGAGGTTGTTTTTCCAAGAGTTCTTTGGCATTTTGGGCAATATAAGGACCAGATGCGAAACGTTCTACACATCCCCGTTTTCCACATAAGCACACTGGACCTGCGGGATCTACTACTATATGGCCAATTTCTCCGGCCATTCCTCCCGCACCTTGCCAGGGTTTATTGTTGAGTATCCAACCTCCGCCTACTCCTGTACTAATGGTAATGTAAAATAAGCTGTCGTATCCTTGACCTGCACCAAAGCGATGTTCACCAATTGCAGCTACGTTAGCATCATTATCTATGCTGACTGGGGCGTGATATTCTTCTTCTAGCAAGAGTTTGAGGGGAATGTTTTCCCAACCAGGTACATGATGGGAAAGTCTCACCATACCTGTGTCTGCATCTACTGGTCCACCAAAGCTAACACCAATGGCATCTGGCTTACGTTGATCTAATACATAATCAATGAGCGATCGCATAATTTCTATATCACTTAAAGCATCCGCATTGGCAGGTGAAAGTTTATTTTCATGACGCAACCATTCTCTAGAACCTGCTTCTACTGTCGCTGCTGCTAGTTTAGTTCCACCAAAATCAAGAGCTAATATTAATGCCATAATTGATAATTGATAAGTGGTAATTGGTAATTGGTGATAGAAAAACAGTTTGACTCATTACCGATTAACTATGACTATTCATCATTATCTCATTAATAAAGTTTTGCAATCGTGTATAGTGTGACCCTTTCCAATAAATTTGGGCGCAATTTTCACAACGATGAAATTCATTTATCAATTGATAATTGACAATTGACAATTGATAATTGTTTCATTCAATGTTTAAAACCTCCCTTTTCAAGGGGAAAAAACCAAAAAAAATCCACTTTTTCAATCCTCTTCCTTTCAGGGAGAGGTCATTGTCAATTGTTCATTGTTAATTGTCCATTATTGAAAATATACCGTATCAAAACCCAACAATCTTAAAGATGTGGCTAATTTACCCAAATGAATATCTAGTACAAAACGAATTACACCAGGTAATTTTGGTATCTTGCCTTTTTCCTTGCCACAACGATAAATTTTAATGCCCACCTACTTATTTTTTAATATAACCTCTTGGTTATTTATGTGATTGAAAAATCTAATGAAAAATTTAATGATTATTATATTAAATCATGATTCGCTGGATGTAAGCTAGATATAATGAGAAAAATTAGCAAAAAATAAAGATGTGAGCAATTACTTGCTTTTTTATTTAAATTCTGTTACTCTTGATACATAAACTCAAAAATCAAGCATCACAAGGCTTTCAGCATCTTTGTTTTTGATGAACAGCAAGTACAGCACCACGGGAGAAACAACAGATGAAAACTGCCATAACTTCCTTAAATTCTACCTTTGGGGTGATGACACGCGCATTTTTACCATACCCGTTGCCATAACTTGCTTTTTTATATTTTTGGTTGTTTGTTGAGAATTTTTATTATTATGACAGCATTAATTGATGCAATCCTACTTATGGACAGTAAACTTTTAGATATAGATAAACAATCTATTGATAAAAACCTATAAAACTAAGCTTAAAGTAATTTAAGCAAAACTAAGTCAATAGATGCTGAGTTTTGTAAAGAAAGGATTTATTAACCGGAAAGACTGGAAAAAACCAGAAGCTTATAAAGTGGCAAGATGTCTTAAATTGCTAAATCTATGAACATCAAAAAACACTGAAAGTAGTAGCTAGAGACACAATTTTACTGTTTATTTATCTTTGTCCATACAACAAATTCTTGGGAAAAAATGATATGAATAAGTTTTTTTGCTCAGACTACTCAAGACAAATAGGAGAAGAAATAATTGGTAGTGCAACCAACTACCAAACTTATATTTTAGTAGAATGTCCTACTCCTTGGATGTCAGAAGCATTTACTTCTAAATGGGTTCCTGATAATTTGCGGGTTTTAGTTTCTGAGGTGCAGCGTAGTAAATTACCAATTAGATTTTTGTTAATTGCCAATGATGATTCACATAGAGTAAAAGAAACTACATTATTGATTTATCAAAAACAAGAAGGTTTAAGTCATGGCTACCGCAAACAAGAATTTAAATTACCAAATATTGAACAAGTAGCGGGAGTTGTGCGGAAATGGTTATCCGGTGGAAATCCTGATTATCAGGTAGAAAATAATTTCACCAGAGATATTTTAATTTGTACACATGGTAGCCATGATCAATGTTGTGCGAGATATGGCAACCCTTTTTATTTTCATGCTAAAAATACTATTGCCCAATTGCAATTTGATCATGTAAGAATTTGGAGATCCAGCCATTTTGGCGGACATCGTTTTGCACCGACAGCTATAGATTTACCAGAAGCAAGATATTATGGTGTACTGGATCAAGAATCTTTCAGATCAATTTTAACTCGTACTGGTGATATTCAATTTTTAAATAAAGTCTATCGTGGTTGGGGAATTTTGCCCCCGGTATTACAGGTTTTGGAAAGAGAAATAATTTTTAGTCAAGGATGGAATTGGTTTAATAATAAAGTAGCAGGTAAAATTTTAGAGCAAAGCATGGATAATAATACAATGTTAGCAGAGCTAACTTATGAGAATCCCGCTAGTTCTCTCTACACTTACCAGGCTAAACTTGTTAAAGATGCAGTGAAAACGCGAGTTTTAAAAAGTTCTTGTCATGCAACACAAGAGTCATTGGTTGTGAAATATGCTGTAGATAATCTTGTTTTGGTTGATAGGAAAGTTGCTAGTTATGCCAATAATTATTAGTGTAAGAAGGTAGAAATTAGGATTGGTAGGGGTTTAGCAGTGCTAAACCCCTATCTTTTGCATCAAACGATTAAGCATTTTACAACCAAGTTACAGACTTTTATATGTCACTTGCTATATCCCCATAAAAATCTTCATTTAATAACTGTTCTAACGTAAAAGGAAGATCAAGAGGATATTCTGATTCATCGGGTTTTCTCACTCCTAATTTAGCATTTTTGCTTTCTTTAATTGCCAGTTTGCGAGCATCGGTATAAGCTATAAAAATAACTTCATACAGATAATTTTTAAAAGAAGGATTTTCTGCTAAAACTTTTGTAACTCGAAACCGATGTTCCGTAACAGAACTGTACCAACTTCCTTTCATCATTTCAGGAGCATCAGCTTGAACAGTTAATTTGAGTAAGTGAGCAATTAAAATTGTTAAATTACTCAAAAATGACCGTTTTTCTGATTTACCCATATCTTCTAATTCTACAAGCAAATGTTCCCAATCAATATCATTAAAATTGTGTTTTTTAATTTGTTGAATGATGGTTTCTCGCCAAAGATTAAAATCTTGTTCATACAATTGATTGTTCATAATCATCTGGGGAAAGTGAACTCTTGTTTTAATTTAGTTGAAAAATATTGACTTGTAGTGTAGAAAAATCAAAATTTAATAAAATTCAACCAAAAATAGAATTAATCATTACAATCTCACATCCCCGACTTCTTCAAGAAGTCAGGGATATAATCTAATAACTACCTGCCAACTCTCTTTCTATTTTCAGCAATGCTTCTACACGGGCTTCTGTTGCAGGATGACTAGAAAACAAATTACCTAAGAATTGCCCAGAAATGGGATTAATAATTAATAATGGTTCAAAGGCTGGATTAGCATTTAAAGGCATTTGTTTTGCAGTAGCTTCTAACCTTTGCAAAGCCCTAGCTAAAGCGCGGGGATTACCTGTTAATTTGGCAGCACCAGCATCAGCAGAAAATTCTCTGGTGCGGGAAATTGCTAATTGAATAACTGTCGCGGCTATAGGTGCAAGCATCACTGTTACTAGCACTCCCAAAGGATTTCCACCTCTTTGATTATCTCTTGAACCACCACCAAACCACAGGCTATAACTTAACATTTGTGCTAGGAAAGAAATCGCACCTGCGACAGTAGCAGCAACGGCTTGAGTGAGGGTATCACGATTAATAACGTGGGTGAGTTCGTGAGCAATTACGCCTTCTAATTCTTCCTCTGGTAATATATTTAAAATACCTTCAGTAACAGCAACAGCAGCGTGTTCTGGATCTCTTCCTGTAGCGAAAGCATTGGCAGTTTGTCCAGGAACAATGTAAACTCCTGGCATGGGAATATTAGCACGGGCTGACAGTCTTTCTACCATGCGATAAAGTCCTGGTGCTTGGGCTTCGCTTACAGGTTGGGCTTTATAAACTGCTAAGGCAATTTTATCAGATTGATACCAAGAAAATAAGTTTGTAACTGCTGCTAATCCAATACCGATAATTAAACCGCTAGTACCACCAATTACCCAATAACTAATGGCAATTAATAAGCCACTTAGGGCGGCTAATAAAGCAGCAGTTTTGAATTGATTTCCCATTTTGCACTCTCCTGTTAATGCTGCATGATTTTGTTTAATGAGTAGATAACAGCATTAGTTTAGCTATGTTTTGATTGTATCGAGTTCAACCTTGAGGTACAGTGATGAAAACCTATCAGGGAAGTACGGGTTTTACGCTGGTAATGATAAATCATTTGCATCTACAATTATGTTTTTATTTGATATGGGTCTCCCCTGGTAAAATAAAACCATATTTTTTCATGATATTCCTAGATTGTGAACTGTTAATAAAATTTGCAAAATTACGAGACTGCAATTCATGTTTACTATCTTTAATGACAGCTAACATCTGCTCAAGGGGTTTATGTAAATCTTCAGGAATTAAAACCCAGTTTCCTGGCTTATTAATACTCAGCGATAAAGCCGAAATAGTTACATCAACATTCCCAGTTTCTCCATATTGTTGGGCTTGACTTATATTTTGCGCTAATACTAGCTTGGGTTTTACTTTTTCCCATAAACCCGCCGATTGTAATGCTTCTTTTGCAGCAAGTCCATAAGGTGCATGATCAGGATTAGCAATAGCTATTTTTTTGACTTCTGGCTTCATTAAATCTTGAATATCCTGAATCTTTATTTTTGCGTCTTCACGAGTCCATAAAGTAATGCGCCCAATTCCATAAATTTGTTTTGTATCGGTAATAATTAAACCTTTTTTATCTAGTTCTTCAATAAATGCTTTATTAGCTGCTGCAAATATATCTATAGGCGCTCCATTTTCTATTTGTTTAGCTAACTGACCTGTAGAACCAAAATTAAATACTATTTTGTTTCCTGATTCTTTTTCAAAGGTTTTACCAATTTCCTCAAAGGCATATTTGAGATCAGAAGCCGCAGAAACATTTAATGTTACATTGGGTGAGATAGATTGAGTAACTTTTGGGTTAGAATTGATGGTTTGTGTACAAGCTATTAAAACTACAGTCAGGAAAAATGCTAGGAAAAATTTAAGGTTAAATTTCATAATTGACTAGGTAATTTTTAGAAAACTTTGCATACAGAATACACCACAGGAATAATTCTTTATTTTTTTGTTACACAATGTTATCATGTTATATCTCCTTAACAAGTATGTTCTTTTTAGAAATAGTGCTAACTATCTATCAAATCTTGGATTAAATTGCTTATATTTATATTTTTATAATTTCATTCCAGATTAGTGATTAGTAAAGTTTGTTCATTTACCTAAATTGTGATATGCTCTAATTAAACAAAAATTATTAACGGCGATGGAACTCGCCAAAACCGCCTTTTGAAAGGCTGATAGTTCCTACTTTTCCCACTGACTGCGGGAGGGTAGGCCATTATGAAAACCTAACTCCCCTGTAGAAAGTATCTGTCTACAAATTGCACTTCTAGGAGTTAGGAATGTTATTAAGTATCATTTGGATTTTATTAATAGGCTTTTTTAGCGGTCAAATTGCCCGTCGGTTAGGCGCTCCGCCTTTAATTGGGATGATTTTGGTGGGAATTATACTGGGTTCTAAAGTAGGAAATGTCATTAGTGCAGATGTGTTAAATGCTGCCGATGAGTTGAGAACTGTGGCAGTGATGATTATTTTAATGAAGGCTGGACTAGGGTTAGATAGGGAAAAACTGGCGCAACAGGGTACGGTGGCGCTGCGTTTGGGTTTTTTACCTGCGACTACGGAAGCGATCGCAATCTCCCTCGCCTCTATGGTAATTTTTAAGTTAGACTTTCCCACTGGTTTACTTTTAGGTTGTGTCATTGCTGCTGAGTCTCCCGCTGTGATAGTTCCGGGAATGCTGAGATTAAAAAGTTTAGGTTGGGGTGTAACTAAAGGTATTCCTGATGCCATTTTAACTGGTAGTGCTTTATCTGATGTCCTGCTTTTATTAGTCTTCAGTTTATTATTGAGTTTTCTAGGTAAGGGAGGAGTTGAACAAATTACCTTGTTTGGAGGTTTAACTTTAAATTCTCTGCAATTACTCCCATTGCAAATTATTATGCAGATATGCTTGGGAATCGTTTTGGGTTACTTAGCAGCAAGGTTGTTAGTTTCCTTATTAACTCGACAAAACTGGACTCAAAACGCCGTCCAAGATACTATAATTGCGGCTGGGTTAGCTTTATTTTTGGTAATTGTTGCACACATTTTACCTTACTTTTCTGGTTATTTGGCGACGATGGCGTTAGGATTTTTCTTAATAGAATTAGATGCACCTTTAGCGCGACGTTTGCGGGGTGGTTTTGATAGTTTATGGGTAGTAGCTGAGATATTCCTGTTTGTTTTGTTGGGTGCAACTATTCCACTACAAGTATTAGGAAAAATACTTTTACCTGGTATTTTAATTTTAGCAATTGGTTTATTTATCGGTCGGATGATAGGTTGGTATTTATCAACTTTAGGTAGTAATTGGAATTGGCGAGAAAGACTGTTTTTACTACCAGGAAATTCTGCCAAAGCTACTGTACAAGCGGCTATTGGGGCGATTCCTTTAGCTCAAGGGATAGAAGGAGGAGAGATAATTTTAGCTCTTGCAGCCCTTTCTATTTTAATCACTGCACCTCTAGGTGCTTGGGCAACTATGGCTTTTGCTCCTCAATTATTAACTAGGGGAGAAGTTGACCCCACAAAAGTCACAATTACTAATCATACCCTGTTACTCGCAGCCATAGATACCTCTGATTTATCAATAGCGGTTTTAACAAAGGTAGCAGATTTAGCTCGTCGCAGTAATGGGGAAGTCATCGTTTTACATATAGCTAATCTTTCCACAGAACAAGTTATCAAACAATTAGAAACACGATCTAAAAGGTTGCTATCGGATATTAAATATGAGTTTTTAACCACAACGGGAACTGTTCCCGAAGAGATTATTCGCATTGCCCAAGAGTATCATGTAACGGCGATTGTGATGGGGAAACGTGGTCATCAACCTTGGGAACAAGTGTTAATTGGTTCAGCCTCACAAGCCGTTTTAGAAGCTAGTACAATTCCTGTAATTTTGTTGGAAAGTCCTGCAAAAATAGCAAACCCTAAGTAGAACGGTGTGAAAAAACAGAAGTATGTAATAAAAAGTAAAGTTGCCCAAAAGTTTCTTACTTCCTGCCTTCATTAATAACCAGAAGTATCACCAGCAATGGGAAAAGCATAATCAGAAAACAGTGTATAATTATTATGTTCGTCACTGGTTTCTTGATCAAGAACTTGGACGACTTTGTTATAAATGTCTTCTGCTTGTTGAGGAGAATCACCAATACTTGTTAATCCCAATTTACCAAACTGAGAAAGACAACCCATGAGATGAAATACTGTCCCGGTTTCAGTTCCGCTATCAAAATGTAATCGGTGATGGGCGATAATGTCCATTAAATCATTAGGTAATAATCCCCGATAGCGGTCTTTTTGTAAATTGTCTGTAGCGACGTAATATTTAGCTTTTCCTTGTTGGCTATAAAATAAACCTGTGGACAAGTCATAGCGTCCATTAGTTAATAATTTCAAGGTCATAAAAGGGTGAGTAGTTCCACCTTTGCGGAGGTTAATTTCAATAGCTTGAATGTCCCATTTACCATTACCTTGGTCAACGGTAATAAAATCAACACCAAATCTTTCTAATGTACCTTTTTCTGCTAGTTTTTTACCAACTTGCAAGCCTAAATTCTGTAATTCTAATCTATAATTTTCATCCGCAGGAAAGCGACAACCAAGATAAATTTGTCCGTCTGGACCTCCGAGAATTTGGTCATGGGTGGAGAGAATTTCTACCTGTCCATCGGGCGTAATACGTCCTTGAACACTGGGAGAAAATTTGATTTCACCTTCAATAAATGATTCTACTATTGCGCCTAATTCTGGGATACGTTGAGAAAAATTAGTCCAGGTTTCTTTTGTAGCTTGAAAGCGCAGATTTGGAAAGTTATTGCTGATTTTTTCTACTCTTTCACTGTGGGAACTTTTCCCTGGTGCAACATCTAGCAATGGACGGAGATCCAACAGTGCGTTTCCTTCCCCAGAAATACCCTCATTTAGTTTCACAACCATCCGTTTTAATGTTGGTTGACGCTCCCATAAATCAGCCGCTGCTGTTGCTAAATCGCCAGCATTTTTAACTAATTTGCTACCATCGGGATGGGGTACACCGCTTTGAGCAAAAATTTGCCGACTACCACTTTTTGTCCCCCAAATCTGTAAATCTGGTGCAGCAGCATAGAGAGGTACATTCAATTTGAGTGATAATTCTGCTTCCCAAAAGGTGGAATTGTAACAAGCCATAAAGGCTTTATCTAACCGCAAAGCTTGACGAATTCTTTCTAATAAGCGGGGACGTTCTAAAATCTTTTGACTGAGGGGTTTCAGGGAAGAATCATAGGTAGAAAGTAGTAATAAACGATGACGAGCATGGGAAAATGGGATTCCGGGTAGTAGTTGTAAATAGTAATCAATAATGCTGGGATGCAGTGGCATGGAGGTTACATAAATTAACCTAGTGCGGGGATTTCTTAACCGCATCAAAGAAAATAGTAATCTTTCTTCATAATGTTCACACCCTTCAATTTTTTGCAGTTCCCGTTGATCAATACTCAAAGAAGGAACAATTAAAATATCTGCTTCGCTGTTGTCAAATAACTCGCTTGTTTTCCAGCGATCGCGCAAAGTTAACTGTAAGTTACGAAACTTATCAATCTGCTCTAGCTCGGAAATATTCATTTTTACCATAACCGATACCCCACATTTGTACCAAAATATATCTCTCTTCAGTCTTTCTATCTCAGGTATATCCCAAGGAAGACATGAGATGATGATTGTGTATGTATCTTTTTGTTAATTGAGTAAATAATTTGCAATGGTTATTTGAGTTATGTTCAGTTTAAATATTGTCACCAATGAGTTTTTAAATCTACTGATAAGGTATCAAATCTGTGAAATCACCCATATTCATCATCAGGCAAAATCCATAATTTACAATTAATTCTAACTACATCTTAGGGTTGATAAAATTAACATTTTCTTTATTTCTTGGGAACGATAAACAACCAGGAAATAATAGTTAAATTAAGAGCAGATGTAAAGGATAAATCCTGCATCAACAGAGAGTTGTGTACTTGTTTTCAGTGGTTGGATTAAGAGCGTGTGAGATGTGAGGAGGAAGCTTAAAAATCCGCGCTCATTTGCCATAAATGAGCGCATTTTGCAAATATTAGTTTGCAAATATCCGGGGTATAAAAGTCGGAAATTGCCAAAGACTAGTGGGAGCGTAAGCAAAAAGTAAACCTTGGATCGATAATTTCCATCCAAGGTTTATTTTTAGTAATTGATAATTAACAATTGATAATTGACAATTGAGCATTGTCCATTTTTGCAGAAGTTTTAAATGTTTAAATTAGGAGTAAATTATGCCGGCAGAAAAGACATTACAACCGCCACAAACACAAGAAGCACCAGGTTTAGAATCGGAAATGAAAAGAGCAGGACAACCAGAAGAAGTAGCACCAAGTTTTGTCTTTTTAGCTTCTGATGACTCTTCCTATATGTCTGGTCAAGTTTTACATCCTAATGGTGGAGAAATAGTCAACGGCTGATTTTTATCAATTGATAATTGATAATTTTTTCATTGCCGGTTTTAAAATTATCTCTTTTTTCATTTCCTGGGAAGGAAGGAGAGGTAATTGTTAATTGTCAATTGTTGAATCACTCATCCCTAGATCCCCGACTTCTTGGAGAAGTTGGGGATCTATATTCTTTATATTCTGCCATTAGAGGGATGATTTAAAATACAAAAATTGATAATCTATCTAGGGAAAATTGTATAATCAATAATAACTAAATCTATGGTATCGCCAACACAATTGCATGGTACAGAATTAGTAGATTGTGCTAGAGCAAATGCTAAACAAGGCATTAAAATTGCTGCTTATCAATGTGGATATGCTGATGATATTAAAACATTTGCTGAGGAATTACGCATAGCTTGTGAACTGATGAATTTAAAAGTTAAAGAATTGAATGAACTGATTACTGACCAGGATATGATTTTAAGAATGGGTACTGGTGAAATTATTGCTCCTGAAACAGAATCAGAACTTTAAAAAAGTAGGGGCAACTCCCTGTGGTTGCCCTCTTGAGTCAGGAGTCAGAATAATTTTAATAACAGGAAAAAAATAGACGCTCCTGATTAAATTTCTACCTATCAAGAAAACTTAGTTAAAAATTTCAAAAGTCTTTTAGTTCTGGGTGTTAGTAGTGTACGACGATAAGCGTCTGCTGCTTTTTTAATTGCTTCCGCTTGAGTGGGGTAAGGATGAATTACATTACTTAATTTACTTAAACCAATTTTATTCACAATAGCGGTGGTAAGTTCTGAAATCATTTCTCCTGCATGACTCGCAACAATGGTTGCACCGATAATTTCATCAGTTCCTTTTTTGTGGTAAATCTTTAAAAATCCCAATTCTTCACTATCAGTTATTGCTCGATCTACATGATTAAAATCAATTTTAATTGTCGCCACTTCTAAACCCATTTTTTCCGCTGCTTCTGCATACATTCCCACATGGGCAATTTCTGGATCGGTATATGTCACCCAAGGTATTACTAATTTACTGAGTTGAGAACGTCCTAAACCAAAAGGTGAAAAAAGCGTATTTTTAATAACTATTCTAGCAGCAGCATCTGCCGCATGAGTAAATTTCCAATTCATACATATATCACCTGCTGCATAAATATTAGGGTTGGTAGTTTGTAGATAATCATTTATTTTCACACCATGCTTTTTGTCATACTCTACACCCACCGCTTCCAAATTCAAACCTTCCACATTTGGCGCTCTTCCTGCACCTACTAAAATTTCATTAACAGTTACAGAATCTCGATTTCCATTAGCTGAAAAATACAGCCGTTTGCCTTCCGTTACTGTCACCACTTCTTCTAACTGACAATTTAAAACTAATCTAATTCCTTCATCACTAAAAACTTTTTGTAAAATTTCCGCTGCTTCCCGATCTTCTTTATTTAAAATATGCGAACCTTTATGAAATAACGTCACTTCACAACCCAAACGCCGGAAAGCTTGCGCCAATTCACAACCAATAGGACCGCCACCAATTACCGCTAATTTATCAGGTTTTTGAATCAGAGAAAATACATTTTCATTAGTTAAAAAACCTGCCTCTTCAATACCTGTAATTTCTGGTTTCACTGCTCTTGCACCTGTGGCAATTACCGCTTTTTTAAACTTGAGAATTTGTCCATCAACTGCTATAGTATTATTACTAGCAAATTTACCACTTCCTAAAAAAACATCAACTCCTAAATTTTTAAATCTTGCTGCTGAATCATGATGACTAATACCTGCTCTAATTTTACGTAATCTAGCCATAACTGTGGCAAAATCAACATCATAATTTTGGGAAATATTCACACCTAAATTTTTAGCTTTGCTAATTTCACCAACGACACGGGAAGAACGAATTAAAGATTTAGATGGTACACAACCGACATTTAAACAATCTCCACCCATGAGATGTTTTTCAATTAATGCTACTTTTAAACCCAAACCTAAACCCGCAGCACCCGCAGCAACCACCAAACCCGCAGTACCCGCACCAATTACTACTAAATCATAACATTCCGCAGGTTGGGGATTTACCCAATTTTCTGGATGTACATTAGCTACCAATCTTTGATTATATTCATCCATTGGTAAAACTGTAATTCTTTCAAATTCTAAATTAGACATTAATAGTGCCTCTAAAAATGTAGTATAAATTATCTTGTGATTGTCGTTTTAATTTAATCCGGTGTTGTATTTACAATACATATAGCCTTCAAAAAATTTTGTCAGTTGTGTATTTAACATTTTTGAAAAAATTATCAATTATCAATTATTTCTAAAGCTTTCTTAGCTATTTTAGTCACATAAATTGTCACAGCAACAGTGGCAATAAAACCCACAATTCTAATCATCCATGTGAGAGTAGAATTAGTAGGTTGATTTTCCGTACCAATTAAAGCCAAATTACCAGCCAAAGAACCAATATAAACATACATAATTGTACCAGGAATCATCCCCACACAACCAAGAAAATAATCTTTAAGAGAAACAGCAGTAACTCCAAAAGCATAGTTTAATAAATTGAAAGGAAATATCGGAGAAAGTCGCGTTAACAACACTATTTTTAAACCTTCTCTCCCTACAGCTTTATCAATAGCAGCAAATTTTTTATTATCTGCAATTTTTTTAATTACCCAATTTCTCGCTAAATAACGCCCTATCAAAAATGCTGCTGTTGCACCTAAAGTAGCACCGATAAATACATAAACCGAACCCCAAAAAACATCAAATAAAACACCCGCACCTAAAGTTAAAATCGAACCTGGTAAAAAAGCAACAGTCGCCATAATATAGATAGCAATAAAAGCTATTGCTCCCACTGTACCAAGACTATCAATCCATTGTAAAGCATCTTTTAAAATAGCTTGGGGATTGACAGCAGATATATTCACATTTTCCTGTGCAAAAACTACATCTGGTTGCAATATCAAAACAATAGTCAGTGCTAACAAATTTAATGCAACAGGTTTTAAAAATTGATACATAAAATTTCTTTCAGTTTCTTTCATTTTTTTGATTTATTAGCCAGTAACTTTGAGTATATTAACTGTTATAATTATACAATAAATATTAAAAATTAGCAAGAAAAACTACATATATTTTTTAGGGTTTTAGCACTGCCATAGCGATATCAATTGATAATTGTTTTATTCAAAGTTTAAAACCTCCCCTTTCAAGGTTAAAAAAGCAAAATATTCCGCTTTTTCAATCCTTTTGCTTTAACTGGAGAGGTAATTATCAATTGATAATTGACAATTGTTAATTGTCCATTATTTCAGTTTTTTGTGTCTCTTTTTGACTACTTATGGCTGAATGCTAACAACTTTTTTTCACTTCTTTACCAAAATATATGCAGTAGCATATTCTGGTAATTTGCGGATATACCGCCTAAATTCTGCCTGATTTTTAAAAATACCTGCCAGGTAATCTAATTGATGTAAATTGGGTAAAAATGCGCCACCTGTATCTGCTATTACCCCCATTTGTAGGCGCTTACTTCCACCTTGATTATACTCCATCATAATAACTCTTCCCAAGCCAATGTTTAGCACATCTCCCGCAAAAGTTACACCAGGTTTAATGGAAATTTTCGCATCAATCTTATATCCATAACCTTTAATTGCATCAACTTGTCGAAAATACCAATAACGCTTTTGTGCTGTGGCTTTTAATCCTCTAACATAAGAAATTCCATTGTTTCTGTCTACATTAAAAAATGCCTTTGTTCCATCTGTAAAATTAATCAAAATTGTTCCCTGCATTAATGCTTCTTCTAAACCTTCACGGGTGAGATATGCCAAAGGTTTGACTTTACCAAATTCTTTACCACCTGGTTCATAAATCCCCGACAAAACATCTTGTTTTGTATATTTGGTGTAGAATTTATCACCAGCTAAATCGTCTTTTAAGCTATAAATTGGGATATTATATTTAGCTGTTTTGGTATGAGAACCAGTATGAGTGAAAACAGCATATTTGGTAATTCTCAGTTGTTTTTGTCCGGGTTTTTCGGGATTATAAGCTGACCATTTAATCACACGAAAATTAGCATTGATAAAATTAGGATCTTGTAACCGAGTCGGGCGATTCTTGCTAATATCCTCCTCTAAAACAGTAATCATAAAATCCAATGTTTTGATCACTTCTTCAACTGTAACTCCTTGACTTAATAACAGTCCATTGCGGGAAATATTTGGATCTTGCTCTTTGTAAGTTTGAAAATATTTTCTCGTATTAATGAGAACAGTTAATAAATCATTTTGATTGAAATTCACCTTAGCTGTTGGTAATTTCACAGGTTTTAAAATGTGTTGACCATTAACACTATATTTATATTTTTGCCATTCATCAATGACAGAATAAAATATAGATTTATCTTGTTTATTAGGTTGATTTTGTGTAGTTGGTTGTTGTGATATTAGTTGCTGAGTTTCTGACTGTGCATATAGATATTGATGAGTGGAAATGACCAGAAAAAAAGCAACAATACCTGCTAAAAGTTGGAATTTACGATTGAATAAGAGATTCATAAGTCTAAGTCGGGAACTACACTTCTAAATTGATTTTTATCCTAGAGTTAATGCTGAATATTAACATTCAACTGTATGAATAATCACTTTTTTTTCAAAAACAAAGCAATTATTAACCTCAATTATTAGCAGAAAACTGGAGTTTATGCACTAAATCTTTTTATGTATTCATGAAAAATTTTTGGGATCTTGACAAAATTACTAATCTACTTTCTTATTTGCCTGTCAATGAGTAAATTTAATGAGCAAATTTAACGTAAATAGCAACAAATGTTACTGTAAATAATCATGTTTTCCCGTTAAATCATCGGTAATATTAAAAGCATATTACAAAACTATAGGACTCCTATATGACTAGTATCCCTGTCAGTCTGAGTTTACCACGAATACCCCGCTTAATAACAGCATAACCAGGTTAGTCATATTCCCTACGATACTCATGCCAGTTTAGATTATTGAGAAAAACAATTATTTACGTCTATCTTACCACCCTAAGAGATAGCAGCAATTGTAGTAAAACCTATTCCAGGGGCAGGGGAAACGCATCTAAATTTTATTGACAAAACACCATTTTTGTGTATAGTTATAGATAATAACCAAATTCAAACTGCTTTGGAAATTCTTGCTAAGGTTTTAAGTTTTTTCTAATAGAAAGCTCACGCAAAGACGCAAAGGATAACTATGACATCTGAATTTATTTCTCATCTTTTTTCATTACTTTGGCAAGATTATATTAATAGGGTCAGTTATGCTCGTATTTATCAGCAAATGATTATAAATGCAGGAGGCAATATTGCTAATGACCATATTGCTTTTCGGTCTTTGCGTTTAGCTGTTGATAGTCAAGCAGGTAAAATTAATTTAGGAATTGATTATTTAGGGCAAATATTTGCTAGTTTAGGTTATGTAGTTTCTGGTGAATATGATTTTGCCAAAACTCATCTTTATGCCCGTCATTATTCTCATCCTCAACAAGAAGAATTAGATTTACCCAAGTTATTTATTAGTGAATTGATAGTTGACAAATTACCTGATAATATCCGGGAAATTATTCAGCAAACTGTTACTAATTCTTCCTCATTTCCTCAATTTAATGAGTTTAATGAGTTAGAACTTAACCAACTATCACAAATCTTTACCCGTCCTTGGAAACCTCCCTTTTGTTCTGTGATAGAAAAAGTAAATAAGGTAACACAATATGGTGCTTGGGTGCTTTTGCATGGTTACGCCGTTAACCACTTTACAGGATATGTCAACCATCAGCAAACATCAAAATATCCAGATATAGATAGTACTGCTGCAGGTTTAGCTAATTTAGGTGTACCTATGAAAGCAGAAATAGAGGGTGATATTAGTTGTGGTTTGCGACAAACAGCAACCCAAGCAGTGACAGAATTTGTAACAGCTATAGATGATAAAACCGATGCAGAAATTAATATACCTTGGACTTATGCCTATTATGAAATAGCCCAACGTTATCCTGTAGAAGTAGCACCGGGAAAGCATCAGTTATTTGATGGTTTCTTAGGCAAAAATGCCCAAAAGTTATTTGAAATGACTCATCTATCTAGGGCTTGCTGAAAAAATGCAAAACCCAGATAAATCAAAGGTTGGAGGCGGATAAACAGGAAAGTAGGTGCAAAGATATACCGTCTTGTGCCTCAAAAACCTTGCACGTTTGTCGAGTTCGAGAGATGGAAAAGAAATTTTCAAATTTCCTCCTGCCTCCTGCTTAAACGAAAAGACTTTCTCAGCAAACCCTATCTAAATAGGAAGGGTGCGGAGTGTGGGGTATACCCATCAATAAATTTAGGAACTACACAAACATGATATTATTCATCCATTTCTTTTAATGTAGCTAATGCGGAAGGAGACAAGCGACTCAAATAACGGAAGATCCAGTATTTAAATATAGTATTTAATATGACTGGAAATGTAGCAATAAACAAAAATATGGCGTTTCTACTTGCTGGTAAACCTAAATGTTGAGCAACACCTTCTAAAAGAATCTCCCAACCATGTGGAGAGTGAAAACCAACGAATATATCTGTAATTAAAATAATTAAAAACGCCTTAGCACTGTCACTTAAACCGTAGACTATTTTATCTAGAAGTGACTGAATAAAAACAATATCTTTTTTGCTCAAAGCAATAACCATCGCAAAAGAAATTAGTGATATCACATCAGCAAATATATTACTGATAGCACTACTACTCTGATAGCGAAACTCTTCTGATATTTCTATGGCTTTGTTTTTTACTTCAGCTTTAATTTCTTCTGGTGAAAGTTCTGGTGCTTGACGTAGTAGTCTTTCAAATTGCAATTTTCTCTCAAAACTCTTTAATTCATTCAGTGCTTTTTCCTCCATTTCTAAATTCAAAAAAATTGTCGGTGTATTTTCACTCTGAAAATGCTGTAATATCGGTTTTAATAATAATTGTTTAGAAAAATGTTGCGTTAAAAGTGGTATAATAATTAGCAGTAATAAAAATCTCACTGCTCTTCTTGTTCTCGTTCTAGAAGTTCGATAATTTTTAACAAACTCTTCTTCTGCTGTTGGTGTAAAATCCTTGGCAATTTTATTAAATGTTCTACCAATTGAACGGGGAAATACACCTTTCTTTTGAGTTGCAGATGGTTCTTTTTCTTTAAAAATCTCAGCTTCTTCTGAATCTGCCTGATTGGTAACATTTTCAACATTAATGCTTAATGCTGCTGTACTTGCTTCATCTTGTGTGCTATACTTAGAGATGATTTCATCAATAAAATTGAGCTTTTCTAATAAGTTTGAATCGGCAGTATCAGCCAAGGTAAAACCTAATTTAAATTCTGCTAGTCTCACTTTGATAATAGCCAAATTTCTATTTAAATCTCCTCGCCAAAAAGCCATCACGTTTTCACTATAATTACCTGATTCGGGAGAAATTTTTTTACCGCCAAATTGCTCTATTTCTATCTTTTGAATAGCTTGAGCAGCTTCATAAGCTTCTAGTATAGCTCTTTCTGGAGTTGTGAAAAACCAATGATTAAATGAATCCCAGGATGCTATAATTTTTTGGCTGATTAATCTGGTGTTACGACTAAAAAATGATCCTTTCATTGCTGATTATTTACAGATTTAACAATTCTATATTTTAATTCAAATTGTCAGCATTACACTAGGCTACTGAATCAACGAAAATAATTACAAACTGCTTTTTAAATTATTTGCATAACTTCATTTGCATAACTTATAAAAGCCAAAAAATCCAACTGTCAAGTAGTTTTAGTTGACTACTGATAACTGATCACTCCCTTTATTCCCATCCTTGCATTTCTACTAATTCCATACACAGATTATTAATTTGCTCTAAATCAGGTTTATGTGGTAAATTTGATTGTTGATAAAAAATATCCATTTGAGCAACTAAATCTTCAGCCATTTTCATCAATTCTTCATAAGTATATTCACCTCTAAGAATAGCTTTTAAATCATCAACATCCCCCGCCATTTTTCTATCGACAATTACTTCTCCTCTCTGTAAAATTTCTAAACCACTACGCAGTAATCTAATACAGTGCATTCCGTGTTTTAAATCATAACCTGAATTTCTTTCCATTTCTGCTCTAGCAGGATTTCTATTTTGCTGCCAGGATATATAAGCTTTCCATTCTCTTAACGCAATTTGGTAACTTTGACTTTTTTGCAATAAGCGAATAAAATCTTTACGTCCATGAGTTAAATTTTGAGTATATGCCAAAGTTTCATCATTTAAAGCATATTGTTTTAATATTCCTTTAAAATCAATATCTGCTGTCAGCAATTTATATAATTGATCTGATTCTTCTAAAAATTCAATCTTACCACGAATTAATAAATAAAGATATTCTAAAAAAGCATTGAGTTCATCTTTGCTCAATGGTGCTTTATCTTCAATCCCAAAATCTGAGGGGATGGGTTTTTTCGCAGGTGGATTTAATAACCATTTGCGATGAGTTTCCATTTTTTTGATTTGTGCGAAAGCATAACCAGAATAGGTATGCTTAACTTTTTTACTCAAAAATATTTTTCTATGGTTAATTAAATGTTGTCCCACATCTGTTAAAATAGGATAGGTGGGCAACCATAGTAATTCTAAAACATTGGGATTTGCACCTGCTAATAAATGTAATACTTTCCTTAATTCATAAATAACTGTATCTTGATTACCATCAATAAACGGAAATATTCCTGGTTCATCCCAACCACTATCTTTTTGTTCTATACTATCAAAACCCAAATAGTAACGTTTAGGTGCAATAAATACACCCCGATAATCATAATCAGAATCAGGGCGATTTAAACCATACCCGTGACTACCTGCTAAACCAATAAAAATCGTTCTTTGTTCAACTTCGATTCTTTGCATAATTACTTATAAAATTACTTGCTGATTGGTTGAAATCTAATTTTAATAATTTACTATCTCAATGTCTTAACTATAATTTTAGTTTCATCTGAATTTATTAAATGCTAAATCGTATTATATCTGTAGATCACAAAAATCCTAGCAACTCTGGCTATTGCCTCGATGGGTAAATTTTTCCTGTCTGTTTCTGAACTAGCTACACACCCAGATATCAATATTCCAGCAATCAGGTTAAATTTTCCTAACAAATTTATATTCAGACTAAAGCTTGACTTAATGGCATCGAATGAGATAATATACTAGATTGTCTGTCTTATTCCTGCTCGGATCAGGTAGACACACTGCAAAAGCTGGCAAGAGCTATAAATCAAGTCTCTACAAGAGATGAAAGCCAGCTACCTGTACGGCAACTTCAAGGACAATTTCATGACCTACGCAATTATTGAAACTGGTGGCAAACAAGTAAAAGTCGAAGCAGGTCGTTTTTACGACATTGAACTGCTGAGTGCCGAACCAGATGAAAAAGTTACCATAGACGCAGTATTACTGGTGCAGCACGAGGGCGGAGTCTCTATCGGACAGCCACGAGTAGCAGGTGCGACTGTAGAGGGGACTGTAATGCGACACTTGAGAGGTCGTAAAGTCCTGGTTTATAAAATGAAACCCAAGAAGAAAACCCGCAAAAAACGGGGACATCGCCAGGAAATTACCAGACTTTTGATTAACTCCATCAACCTCAATGGTGAAGTTTTGGCGCACGCAGAAGCACCAACTACCCCAGAATCTCCTAATCTGGTAGATAGCACACCTGCTGAAGAAGCTGCTGCTGAATAATAAACAGAAGTAGATAAATTAAAGAGAAGAGGAAATCATGGCTCATAAGAAAGGAACAGGTAGTACACGCAACGGTCGTGACTCTAATGCTCAACGTCTGGGTGTAAAGCGTTTTGGTGGTCAAACTGTGCTTGCAGGAAATATTCTTGTCCGTCAGCGCGGTACTAAGTTTCACCCTGGTAACAATGTCGGTATTGGCAGTGATGATACTTTATTTGCCTTAGTTGATGGCGTTGTTACCTTTGAAAGAAAAGGCAAAAGCCGCAAAAAAGTCAGCGTTTATCCCGCAGTCGCTGCTGAAGCGGTAGCAAGTTAAGTCTTAGGGAACAGGGAACAGGAGAGAAAAATTTTAGATTTTAGATTTTAGATTTTAGATTCGAGATAACAAAAACAATCCAAAATCCAAAATCCAAAATCCAAAATTAATAACTCCTGACTCCTGACTCCTAAATTAAAATAAACCTGTGTAATAAAGCACCTGCGCCTAAACCAGAGAGTGCAAATATAGATGTCAGCCAAAAACATAGACCTTCTTTGAAATCAGCCGACTGAAAGTCTATCTTGGCTAAGATAGTCGCTGAGAGGATAAGTAAAAGATCAAGAAATATACGAAACCAAGCCAGCATTAAAAAGAATAGAAAAGCTGCTAAAACGGTGATACCAAAATTCCTGATATTAGATTTGGACAATATACTGTAATACTGTACCATTTTAGACCAGGGAGTTGTCAAGCTGGCTAGTAATACCAAGATACCAAATACAACTATTAACCACATAAACAAAGTGGGTTTGGTTTCTGATATCACCCAGCCTAATGTACTATAACTTAGAAGTAATAGTGTGAGGGAAAACCAGGGAATTCTTTGCAAGTTTGACATAAAGGTGACTGGGGACTGGGGACTGGGAACTGAGAACAGGTAAAGAATTTTCCTATCTCCCGACTTGTGGGTATTTATACTTTTTTGAGCATGAAACCAAATTAACTTTCAATGTTCCCGGATTTTTTCTTAAAAATTAGTTAAATTATGATCTTAAACATTTGTAAACTATTAGCAGTCGAGTAGCCGTATGTCATATTTTAGGAAGGTTAAGGACTGAACATGAGACAACTTGTTATTTTAGAGCGCGTATGCCTGATTGGTCATATCGTGTCTATGGTGTTTGGATTAGTAGGAATATTATTAGTTATTCCTAATGCCGAAGTAATTTTGAGCTTATCTGAGGTTGGTCAGACTGTCATGCAATGGAGCATGGCTGGTGGTGGTGTTGCCTATATGATTTTAGGTGCAGTGGGTGTGTTCCTGTATGCGTACCGAAATTTGGGTTTAGGAAGGGCTTTGTGTTTTTTAGTGCCTTCTGTGTCCATTTCTTTGACGAGTGAGTTACTGGGAACTAGCACAGGTTTTCCTTTTGGTCACTACAGCTATTTGAGTGGTTTGGGTTATAAAATTGCGGGTTTAGTACCTTTTACTATTCCTTTGTCCTGGTTTTATGTGGGATGTGTTTCTTACCTGTTGGCGCGTGTAGGTTTAGAGGTAGATAAAAAACCCAGTTTATTACGTCATGTAGGGGCGATCGCTCTCGGTGCTTTATTGCTCACTTCTTGGGACTTTGTACTTGATCCGGCAATGAGCCAAACTTCTCTTCCCTTCTGGTATTGGCAACAACCTGGTGCTTTCTTTGGAATGCCTTATCAAAACTTTGCCGGTTGGATGGGTACTGGTTCAGTGTTTATGACAGTAGCGGCGCTGTTGTGGAGAAACAACCCCATCAAATTAGAGCGATCGCAACTCAATATTCCTTTAGTAGTTTATTTGGCTAACTTTGGTTTTGCCACTGTCATGAGTTTAGCTGCTGGCTTCTCTATCCCTGTATTGCTGGGTGTGTTACTTGGCGTTGCACCTGCTGTAGCACTGTGGTTAAGAGGACCCGATGCATCCACTTCCGTAGCTGTGGAAGCAGCAACTCAGGAAGTTTCCGTTGGTAATGTGAAAGTTGCTTTAAAGTAACTTCAATAGTGCTGAGTCAATAATTAATTAATTACACTCAGCACTAACTTGGTAATTGGTAATGGGTAATTGGTATAAATTTTATATTTTCTGCCTTATGCCTCCTGCCTTATGCCTTCTGCCTCCTGGCTCCTGCCTCCTATATTTTTAATTGGTATAAATATTTTGATTACAGAAAGCATTATTTCACTTCTACTATTACTGATCCAAGTACCAGCAACGGCACTGTTATTGTCACGTTTGCTCAAGGGTCCCAGAAGACATCCACCTTTGCAACCACAACAACCAACCCCGGATATTTTGGGTAGTGTGAGTGTGGTTGTTCCCACTTTAAACGAGGCTTTACGTATTAGTCCCCTGTTAGCTGGGTTAAGTCGCCAAAGCTATGAAGTCCGAGAAGTTATTGTTGTGGATAGCAGATCCCAGGATGGTACTCCCGACTTGGTAAAAGCTACACAACAAAAAGATCCCCGCTTTCGGGTGATGAATGATGATCCTTTACCCCCTGGTTGGGTAGGCCGTCCTTGGGCTTTACATAACGGCTTTTTGTTTAGTTCCCCAGACAGTGAGTGGTTTTTGGGGATGGATGCCGATATTCAACCTCATCCCGGTTTGGTAGCTAGTTTGGTGAAAACAGCCCAAACAGAAGGTTATGATTTGGTTTCCCTGTCTCCTCAGTTTATTCTCAAGTATCCAGGGGAATGCTGGTTACAACCGGCGTTATTGATGACGCTGTTATATAGATTTGATCCTGCCGGTATTCACACCGAACAACCAGAACGGGTGATGGCTAACGGACAGTGTTTTTTATGTCGGCGCTCGGTTTTAGCGGCTGTAGATGGTTATAGCAGTGCTAAAGGTTCTTTTTGTGATGATGTTACCTTAGCGCGAAATATTGCGGACGCTGGTTTTAAGGTGGGGTTTTTGGATGGGGCTAAAGTTTTCAAAGTGCGGATGTATGAGGGAGCAAAGGAAACTTGGAAGGAGTGGGGGCGCAGTTTAGATTTAAAGGATGCTTCTAACCGCGCTCAAATTTGGGGTGATTTATGGTTATTGTCCTCTGTACAGGGTTTACCCATATTGATTTTACTCGGCTTTCTTCCCCTGCTCCCCCTGCCTCCCCTGCTCCCCCTGCGCCTGTTATTGGGACTGAATATATTTTTACTGGTAATTCGCTTTGCTTTGTTATTGGCGATCGCTCCTTCCTATGACCGGAAAAATGCCCAGGGTGGTTGGTTGTTCTGGCTTTCTCCTTTAGCTGATCCCCTCGCTGTGCTGAGAATCTTTTTATCTGCACTCCGCAAACCCAAGGAATGGCGGGGGAGAAAGTATTAAATTGGGGACTAGGGACTGGGGAAGAAAATTTTAGATTTTAGATTTTAGATTTTAGATTGGAATTGACAAAAACAATCCAAAATCCAAAATCCAAAATCCAAAATTGTATTACCCATTACCCATTACCATGATTTATTCATTCTCATTTACCACTTGATCGCCTCTTTCTAGTTCCCAAAGAATTTGATTTCCTTCCCGTCGTACCCGTGAAACTATCCAGTTGCGCCAACGCCATTGATCTCCCCGACTGGTGACAGCACTTGCGTGGACATCCATCAAGTCTGCTAGTTCGGAACTGGTGATTAAATAGCCTTTTTCGGCGATTTCGTCAGCAACCCGCAAAGTTTCAACTAGGTTGCGGAGGTGTAAAACCCTCATCTCAGGTGGTTTTTCGTCGTTTGTGGTTGCAGCTGACGCTGTAGATGGTTCCATAGTGGTTGTGTCTGATAAAAAAGTTCTGCTTTCCGAAATGTTTTCTTTGATTTGTGTAGAGTTGATTGGAGAATCAGATACTTTTGTGAAATTTACATTGTTTGTATTGGTTAAGGTTGCATCAAGATTTTCCGGGGATAATTTTTGAAGAGATGGAATTTTGCCGCTGGCAAAGGAGCGAGCAATCACATCACACCTTTCGTTACCTATGTTACCAGAATGGCCGCGCACGTGCTGCCATTTTACAAGTCGGCTGTTGAGTCTATCCAGGGTTTCTAACAGGTCTTGGTTTTGGACTGGGTTTCCGTCTGCTTTTTTCCAACCTTTCTTTTTCCAACCCTGCATCCATTTGGTAACACTGTTAATGAGATATTCGCTATCGGTGTACAGGGTGATGGGTTGGGTTTGTCCAGATGTAGCAAAAAATTCTAGGGCAGCGATCGCCGCTTGCATTTCCATTTTATTATTGGTGGTATGCCGGGATGCGTCCCCCAGTTCGTAAACTGAACCATCATTAAAGTAAACAACAACACCCCAACCACCAGGACCAGGGTTGCCAGTGCAAGCACCATCGGTATATATGCTTTGAATTATCCGTTGTGTAGACATGATGAGTGATTAAAAATTCAAAATTAAAAATTAATAATGAGTTGCACACAGAGATTAGCAAAAAAGTGTTTTATAAATCAAGTCATGAAAGTTTCACCCTCAGTCATCAGTTATCAGTCATCAGCCAATAGTATTATTAGTCAAAATTAAGAAGTTTTAATTTCCAGAATGTTAAGTAGGTAGGCGTTGAAAATTATCATTGTGGCAAGGCAAAAGGCAAGAGAGAAGAGACTTTTAGGGATTTTACATTTTTGTACTTGCTTCGGTTTTTTCATGCCAACTTACTTATTTACATCTATTTCTGTTAATTATGTTTATTTTATATGTTTATTTTATATAGGACTCCTATTTGATTATTGAAAAAAACAGTACATACCGAAACTCTTATTACCTGTTCCCTGTTCCCTGTTCCCTGTTCCCTGACTTTACGAGAAATTTATAAATCAAATCGGATCACTATATGTTTATTTTAGATAACTAAAACTATTGTTTATTCCCTATTCCTTCTTCACTATTTTCTAACTCCACAAAAATACTTTCAACAATATTCCCAATTTATATTAATATTTTATTGTCATTTATTGTCAAATATCAAACAATGATTCAATTAACTGTAGTCAAGAAAATCATCATGCAATATCTAAATACATTTCCACAAAGGATAAAGAGTATTACATTAGCAATACTCTTAAGCTTATTTATTGGTTTAATGCTTCCTGCTGTTACATGGGCAACTGGTTTAGGAGTGACATCAGGTTATCTGAGTCCTTGTCCCAATACAAATAACTGTGTTGTCAGTCAAAATGCAGATGCTAAACACGCCATTGATCCGATTATTTATCATGTAGACCATGATCAAGCAAGAGAAACCTTACTGAAAGTTCTCACTGTTGTACCACGTACAGAAGTTATAGAACAAACAGATAATTACATTTATGCTATTTCTAAAAGTCGGATCTTCAAATTTGTTGATGATGTAGAGTTTTATTTACCAAATGATGAACCAGTAATTCATATCCGTTCAGCTTCTCGTGTGGGAGAGTCGGATCTTGGTGTCAACCGCAGACGTATGGAACAAATTCGTTTAGCTTTGCGTGATTTAAACATTTGATTTTTCTTGATTTCTATTGATTTACATGGAAATAAAATCAAATCAAATATTGAGTTTATAGCATCATCTATTCATCAAATTACCTTTGATTGTGAACCTGAGACAAGGGAGTTAACAAACCATCAATACTGACAAAATTTTTCTGTTGATGATATTCTTTAATTCCCTGTTCACCTTTCTTAATAGCCCAGTTAACTAAAGTGTCTCTTTGTCTTTTATATTCATAAAATGGCACAGCAAAACCACAGGAAGTTTGCACCCTGTCAATATCAGCAACAATTATTTGCCGAGTTCCGTTAATCGGAGGAAATAAAGAATACAAATAATCCCATTCAGCAGCATTAGGTAATATTGTTTTTCCCTGTCCATAAAGCCGCAAAATAGAAGGTGGTTCTTGAAAAGCGCAAAACATAAATGTAATTCTGCCATTTTCTAACAGATGGGCGGAAGTTTCATTACCGCTACCTGTGACATCTAAATAAGCAACCCGATGGGGTGAAAGAATACGAAAGCTGTCTAAACCTTTAGGAGAAATGTTAACATGACCAGTAGGACTTAAAGGGGCAGTCCCAACAAAAAACATCTGCTGATTTGCAATAAATTTTTGCAATTCTTCGGTGATAGATTCAAAAACTTTAGCCATAAACAGTTTGATAGTTTTTGCAGATTTGTTATTTTCTACCATTCCCACAAAGCTTAACTTGTGTTTGAAATGTCGTCAATATTTTTATCTCCACCTCTAGAAAAAATTAATCATCAAATAGCTGATAGTGCTGGTGTTGAGTTATATGTATTCCGTCTTGATCTCATGCACCCCCAAATTAATGGTAACAAATGGTTCAAGCTGAAATACAATTTATTAGAAGCTCAGGAAAAAAAATACTCTACCATTCTTACTTTTGGTGGTGCTTATTCTAACCATATTTTTGCTACCGCTGCCGCAGGTAAGGTTTTTGGTTTGCGTACTATTGGGGTGATTCGTGGAGAAGAAACTTTACCACTGAATCCTACCTTAAATTTTGCCATAGAACAAGGCATGGAGTTAGTATATTGCGATCGCACAACCTACCGCAAACGCCACACAAACCAACTACAGGAAGAATTAAAACAACGCTTTGGTGAAGTATTCATTATTCCCGAAGGTGGTGGTAATTTAAATGGTGTGCGTGGTTGTACAGAAATCATGCAAAATCTAAAATATCTTGAAATTGACACAATTTGTCTCGCCTGTGGCACAGGTACAACCCTAGCTGGAATTGCTTTATCATTATATTCAAATCAGAAAATTATTGGTTTTCCTGTACTAAAAGGTGGAGAATTTTTAGCACCAGAGATTACAAATTTAACACAAGATTATATTCAATCCGGTTTACCTGTACCAGTTAATAATCCGGCACATTGGCAATTGCTACACAATTACCATTTCGGAGGTTATGCAAAAGTTAACCAAGAGTTAATTAAATTTTGTCACGCATTCCAACAGCAAAATAACATACCCTTAGATTACGTATATACGGGAAAAATGTTTTATGGTGTCATGGATTTATTAAAAAAGGGATTTTTTTCACCAGGTAAAATACTATTAATACATACCGGTGGTTTACAGGGAAATTGTGGTATCGAAGAAAAATTAATTACAAAAAATATTTAATGAAAGTCGCTTTTCAGAAATCAGAACCAATCTAGCTGATAAATATAGAACATGAAAATTTTACTGAATAAAAGATATTATTTGATTAAAGTATTTATCAGCAGTCAGCATTCAGCAGTCAGCAGTAAAATATTTCCAGTATTCTGACTCCTGAATCCTGACTCCTGACTCCTTACTAAAAAGCTACACCATGTTTTTTAGCAATTTCAGTAAGTTGATCATACTGATGTTGTGCTGCTTTCGTTAAAATTGCATCTGCTTCTGTGGGATCAGTACCATCTTTAGGAATTAAATATTTCACATAAAGAGCAACAAAATCAACAACAGCTGCTAAACCAGATAAATTATGTTTATCAGATTGTTGTCCAGCAATAACAGCAACTAAACCAGCACGAATAGGATCAGGTTTCAATTTCATAAACTGATCAATTAGCTGTTTTAAATAATCTGCTGGTGCTAAATTTTGCAACTTACTTTGATCAGGTTTAAAATCTAATCCTGCGGACTTTGACTGTTCTAAAACACACCATTCTGTAAATTCTTGCAGTGCAGCATCAGGAAGTTTAGGAAGATATTGGTACAGTTCTAAATTAGACACAGGGTGACACCAAATTGAGGTTTTTTAATTGCATCAAGTCCACCCTAACCCACTGTTTAATAGAGTTTTGTAATAGAACTGACAATAATTAACACGAAATTTAAAGTTGTTTCAAGTATTTAGTTTAAATAAAAAATATAATTGGTAGGTTGGGTTAAGCGATAGCGCAACCCAACAACAGCCTATCAATGTTGGGTTTCCTATTGTCAACCCAACCTACAAAAACTCCTAACCGAGTTGATGCTGCTTTTGGTATTCTTGAATTTTGGCGTTATAATGGTAGTAAATTAAGAATCTATACTCTCACAAAAACACATTAAAAATTAAAACATTAAAAAGCATTGTTGAAAAACATGATTTGTTTTTTGAATCTAAAACCTAAAATCCAAAATCCAAAATCCCAAATAAAATGACTTACTCACCACCTTTACCCCCACAAACAGAACCGCCCCTTCCCCCAAGGGAAACCTTACCCACAATGTATGATTTACCAAGCGAAAACCAGGAGGAAAAAGGTTTGCCAGATGATTTTCATTTTTTACAACCGTTACTTTTATATTTAACTTTTCAACCCATAAACTGGAATCCAGAATTAGTTTATAGTGCTGCGGATCTCAATCTTTATTATGATCTCCAACATCCTTTATGGTATAAAAGACCTGATTGGTTTGGTGTAGTTGGAGTTTCTAAATTATATAATGATCAAGATTTGCGTTTAAGTTATGTCACTTGGCAAGAACCAGCTAAACCTTTTGTGGTAGTTGAATTATTATCACCGGGAACAGAAGAAGAAGATTTAGGAACTAAAGCAAGTCAAGCAGATAAACCCCCTACAAAATGGGAAGTTTACGAACGCATATTAAGGATTCCTTATTATGTTGTTTTTAGTCGTTATACCAATGAAGTCCGCGCATTTCAATTAGTAGGTGGTCATTATGAATCTGTAAATTTCCAGGATGAACGTTTACATATCCCAGAAATAGGTTTAAGTTTGGGGTTATGGGAAGGAAAATTTCGTGGTATTCCTAAACTTTGGTTGAGGTGGTTTACATTAGATGGGGAACTAATTCCCGAACCTTCAGAAGAAGCAAATGCAGCGAACATCAAAGCCGAAAAATTAGCGGCAAAATTGCGTCAATTGGGTATTAATCCTGATGAAATCATGTAATAGTAAATCATTGCTCAATTTCATGCTTTAGGTTTTTAAGCAGAATAAAATAGATACCGTACTTCTTCAAGAAATCCGGTATCTTGATGTTTATTTACCTAAAAATATCTATAATAATACAATAAAGTATGGGTAATTCATGAATTACTCCTACAAAAACCATACCAAAAAATACCACAAGCACGGGGAGTATATGACCTCGACTACAGATTTTACTACCACTCCAATTAGTCTCCCAGACCATACCCAACTACCTTGTGAAGATGGTACATTTGTGAAAAACTTTCAGGAACACCCCCAAAGCATTCTACTAACAGAATCAATTAAACCAATATTACAAAAAATCCATCCCGATGGACAATATTGTATAGGTCAAGATAGCGGTATTTACTGGCGAATTACCGAACCTTTAGAACGGGGTGCAGAAGCTCCTGATTGGTTTTATGTGCCGAATGTTCCGCCTAGTTTAAATGGACAAGTGCGCCGTTCTTATGTTTTATGGCAAGAGTATATTTCACCATTAATTGTCTTAGAATTTGTGTCTGGTAATGGTGATGAAGAAAGAGATAAAACACCATGGAAAGGTAAATTTTGGATTTATGAACAGGTGATACATCCAGCTTTTTATGGCATTTATGAAGTGAATAAAGCTAGTGTGGAAGTTTATCATTTATTGGAAAATAAATACCATTTATTACCTGCTAATGAACGGGGACATTATCCAATTCCCGCTTTAGAAGTAGAGTTAGGAATATGGCAAGGTGAATATCAAAATTTAGATTTACCTTGGTTACGTTGGTGGGATTTAGAAGGTAATTTATTATTAAGTGGAGAAGAAAGAGCAGAACAGGAATATCAAAGAGCAGAAAGGGAAAGTCAAAGGGCAGAAAGGGAAAGTCAAAGGGCGGAAGAGGAACGCCTAAAAAATGAACGGTTAATTGCTCAATTGCGTGCTTTAGGTGTTGAACCGGAGTAAACTAGATAAGCCAGTGGTTGTTTGAAAGTTTCTGTTCTGACATCACAACTCGCTGTAATAATCGTCAATGAATTGGGTAACAGCAGATACCGAACCTCTTTAAGAAGTCCGGTATCTTTAGCTGATTAACGATAATCCTGACTTTGAACACTCCGCAATTTCGCCGCATCTCTCATACCATAATCAGCACGGGTGAAGCGATTCAATTGCATTTCAAAAAACTCCCGATTTGCCTGTAAATGCTTAGGATTAGGATCATCTAAAGGATATAACAACGCAGTTCTTAAAGCCTGAATTACCGCAGATGTGACATTGTACATTGAACGTTGGAAAGTTACACCCAACTGAATCAACATATCATCTTCACCCCGACAATGTTTTTTGTAATAATCAACTAAATATTGGGGAAGAAAATGCAACATATCCTGCATTAATAATGTGGGTGGAATACCCGCAGTACCTACAGGGAATACGTCAGCGTAAAGAATGCCATAATGGAAGTCTTTTTGGTCTTCTGGTACTTGTCCTGCTTGAGCATTATAAGACTTTGTACCTCTAAATGGTGCAGTCCGGTAAAATACAGCTTCTACATAGGGTAAAGCTGCTTCATATAACCAAGTAAAACCTTTAGATTTGGGAATGACTTCATAACATTCACCATCAACATAAACATGATGATAAATAGGACGACCGGCGATCGCAAAAATACCATTCACTAAAAAATTCATGGCATCAGGAACACCTTTAAAACCGCCTTCATCATAAATATCCGACATTTCAAAAAATACCGGTGCCATTACTTCCCAGAAAAGTCCTAAATTGGCATAATAAGACATCATCCGGCACTGTTCCAAAAACATATCAGGGAACAGTTTATAAAGTCCCAACATTAGGGGATTTTTCTTAAAGTAAGCCTTGATAGCTTTATCAGCATTAGCTTTATATTCATCCGAATCTAAATAGGCATCAAATTGATTTACAGGAGCGTACATTTTCCGATGCCATAACATCGCTTGCATACAAGCTTCCGCAAATTCCATGTTAATTCTGTCATGGAATAAATGATGCCAAATCTTCGGCATTTTGCGAGTTTCGCCTTTTTCCATAAATGCCAAAAGTTCAGGATGTGCTGTCGCTTCACCGCGCCAAATTCTTAAATCAGCATCATCCCCTGCATAATGATTATGTAAGTCTAAATATTCTTGAGGTAAGAAATATTTAAAAGCAGGAAGAGGATTTAAAAAGACTCTTTCCCCAATATAAAGCAAGTCGCGCCAGTAAAAATCCATCGGTACTGCGTAAGCTTTATAAATACCGATGATTTGCATTAAGTTTTCTGGTGTATCTGGCAGCATTGAACCACCAGCTTCTAGACGATGAATGACATCGGCAAATTCGTGATTTGATGGTGGTAGTTTAGTGATTGGTTTATCGGGAGTTTGTACCATTTTGATTTCCTATATTTATGAATTTATCACGCAGAGACGCAGAGGCGCAGAGAGATTTAAGAGGTTAATAAACGTACTAGATTATCTATCTTATTCCTTTTCTTCTTCTCATTCTTCTCTTCCTTCGTGTTCTACCCTTCGGGAACACCTTCGGTGAACGTGCCTTCGTGGTTTTTCTCGTTTTTTTCTCGTTCCCATACAGAGTATGGGAATGAATTTTAAAAGGCTCTGCCTTTTAGTTTTTTGACAGCTTAAAAAATTACTTCAATGGCACTTGAGAAATTACGGTTTTTTCAGGAATAGCAGCTACCATTGCTGTAGTTGTGGTTTCACTCCAGCGCACTAACCAGGTAGGTTGTACTCCCAAGAAAATGATCAGGGAAGCTAATATTAATGCGGGAATTTTTTCTGCCCAAACCACTCTGGGATAATAAGCTAAGTCGTTATTTAGTCTACCGAAACAGGTGCGGTTGAGAAGAATAACGAAGTAAACCGCAGTTAAACCAGAGGAAGCTACACACAATAATGTGGGGATGGGGAAGGTGGAAAAACTACCTTGGAAAACGATAAATTCTGCAATAAAACCTGTTAAACCAGGAATACCGGCGCTGGCCATACCACCTAACACTAGTAAAGCACTGACGATAGGTAAACCGCGAATAGGACTCATTAAACCATTGAGTTTATCTAATTCTCTTGTTCCAACTTTGGTTTCTACAAGTCCAACTAAATGGAAGAGAATAGCCAGAATTAAACCATGACTAAACATTTGCGCGACTGCACCAACTAAGGCCAGGTTGGTACTAGAAGCTGCTGCCAATAAAATATAGCCCATGTGTCCGATTGAACTATATGCTACCATGCGTTTGATGTCTTTTTGGGCGATCGCTACAACTGCCCCATAAATGGCACTAATAGCACCCCATATTGCTAAGGTTGGTGCTACTACATTCCAAGCTTGAGGAAATAAACCTAACCCAAATCTTAATAGTCCATAAGTTCCTAACTTGGCTAAAATTCCACCTAATAAAATGGCAATAGGTGCAGAAGCTTCAACGTAAGCATCAGGTAGCCAAGTATGGAAAGGAATTAAAGGAATTTTAATCCCAAAACCTAAAATTATTCCGATTAATAAAATTAACTGCATTCCCGCAGATAGGTTTTGAGTGTTAACAGTATCTAAGGCAAAACTATGAGAACCACTTAACCAAACTATGCCCAGGAATGTTGCTAAAATAAATGCCCCGGAAACTGCTGTGTAAATCAAAAATTTCATCCCAGCATAGGCGCGTTTTTCTCCTCCCCAAATGGAAATTAATAAATAAAATGGTATTAATTCCAATTCATAGAAAAGGAAAAAAAACAGTAAATTCTGTGCTAAGAAAGCACCAGCAACTCCACCGCTAACTAATAAAATCAGCGAATAGAAAAGTTTAGGACGTTGGGTATTTTCGTTACTGCTGTAAATAGCTATCCAAGTTAACAAGCTATTCAATATCAACATTAATATTGATAGCCCATCAACACCTAATTGATAATTTAAACCCAAGGTTTCATTCCAAGGTAAATACTCTTGAAACTGCATTCCTTGACTATTGATATCAAATTTTAGCAAGATGAAACTATTCCATAACAATGCCACAAAAGCAATAGTTAAAGATACCAGTCTGATTCTATTTTTAGGAATAATTGTATCTGGTAAGATACCGATAATTGCCGCGCCGATAATTGGCAACCAAATTAAAACACTCAACATTTTTTTTGGTAATTGGTAATTGGTAATTGGTAATTGGTGATTGGTGATTGGGAAGAATAAACTCTTGGCTTTTTACTGTCACCTGTCACCTGTCACCTACTGATAGCTTTTATTTAAAAAACTAAATCCATGAACTGCACACCCCAAAAAGGCCATGTTACCCAAGCACCTAAAACGCTAACTCCTAACAAAACAGTGAAAGCGTAAAATTGGGTTTGTCCATTGTTGCTATATTTCAAACCTTCCCCACCTAATAAGGAGAATAAACCGACAAAATTAACAATGCCATCAACGACAAATCTATCTACCATGTCAGCTAATTTAGAAAGTTGGGCAACGCCAAAAATGATGGTCATTTTGTAAAGTTTGGGGGTGTAAAAATCGTAAGCAAGTAAATTTTGTAAACCTTGGAAGGGTAAGCGAACTGGTTTAGGAATAATGTTTCCTAAATAAATTACAGCACTAATACTGCAACCAAAAATACTTGACCAAATAAATAACAATGCCACATCTTTATTTAATGTTGCCCAACTAGGTAATAAAGATAAACTTTCCAACACTAAAGGCAGATGTAAAACGAAGCCAAATAAAACCATCATCGGCAATACCATCAACCAAATAGCTTCCGGTGAACGTTCACTCATTTGTTTGGGTTTACCACCAAAGATTAAACCAAATTCTCTGGTTAAACTAAAGGCTGTAAACACATTGACAGCAATTATTATTCCTACTAACCAAGGGTGTGTTCCCCATAAACCATCAGCTAATTTTACTAATGCCCAAAAACTACCTAAAGGTGGAAAACCAATTAAACCCAATGTTCCCACAATAAATGCTAAACCGGAAATAGGACGACGTGACCATAAACCACCGAGTTGGGTAACGTCTTGGGTGACACTATTCCAAACTATTCCTCCGGTACTCATGACTAAAAGTGCCGTGGATAAAGCATGAGTGAGGACTAATAATAATGCGGCTTCATCCTGTTGTGTGCCTACGGCAATAAACACTAAGCCCATGTAAGCACTGACAGAATAAGATAAGCAGCGTTTGATGTCAATTTGGGCGATCGCAATTAATGAACCACCAATAGCTGTAACTACACCAATAGCTACCATTGCAGAGGAAGCTATGGGAGACAAACTAAATACAGGTTGTAATTTAATCAGCACCCATGCACCACTAGCAACTACCACTGAGTTCCGTAAAATGGTACTGGGAACAGGTCCTTCCATTGCTTCATCTAACCACAAATGCAAGGGAAATTGAGCGCATTTACCCATGGGACCGGCAATTAAAGCTAAACAAACTAAAGTAATAATTGTGGGGTCTACTTGGGCAGTTTGCGCCCAAATTGCTAAATCTTTATAATCCCATGTTCCCGCTAAAGTCCACAGTCCTAAAACTCCCATTAACAGGAATAAGTCACCAACCCGCTTAGTTAAAAACGCATCTCGCGCACCAGTCACAACCAAGGGTTGACTAAACCATAAACCTACCAACAGGTAAGTTCCTAAAGTGAGAATTTCTAAAACTACATAACTGAAAAATAGGTTATTACATAAAGCTAAGGCACATAAACCAGCTTCAAATAAACCTAATAAAGAATAAAATCTTCCCCAACCCCAGTCCATTTCCATATAACCCACAGCATAAATTTGGGCAAGGAAATTTAAACCGGTAATAACCATTAATGCCCCTACATTAATTGCAGAGAGTTCTAAATTAATAGTTAGGTTTAAACCTGCTGTGGATAACCAAGGAATAAATACCTCTTTAGCAGGATGATTCCAAGTAGCCAGAAAGGCTATGGCAGAATGTAAAAACGCCAAAAATGTCATTACTAAGTTGACATAACCAGCAGGTCTAGGTCCGGTTTTCCTGATTATTCCCGGCGACCAAGGTAAAGCTAAAACACCACCTAATAAAGCATAGCAAGGGACCAGCCAAACGGTCTCTAGCAGGTACTGAGACATGAACTCACCTCTATATTTGCACTAAATACTTTTGCTTGTTTGTCAACAAGCGTTGATCCCTGATGATGTTAACTAGGAAGAATAAGGCAATTTTATTTTTGCTTAATATTGTTAGATATAGCTTACCGTTATCTCTGCCAAAAGGGAATTACTTAACTAGATAAATCCACGATATTTTATCTAATTTTTTCTTATAGTTCTATGGATTGGTTTATCTGATAGTATCTATCATATATAATCTATGATTATAGAAAGCAACAGGAAATAGGGGGAGCAAGGTCAAAAACATTAATTCTTGCTCCTGACTCCTGTACAGAAACCGCGCCAGAAAGTTTCTACTGACTTCTAGAAATTTGCAATTCTGATATAATTGGTGCTGATGCGTTTATGTAGCTAATAGGGGCGGGTTGCATATCTCGGTAGTCGAGTATTTGAACGACAATTAGGTAAGCTATAGCTAAAAGTATAGAAATTGCACCTGTAATAATGGCGACTATTTTTGAACGGTTCATCAGAATTTCCTAAAAGTTAAAATTTGATAGTTGATAATTGATAGCCTATTCCTGATCTCCTGACTCCTGACTCCTTGAACTCCTGACTCCTTAATGAGAGTTAGCTGTTTTGTATCGGCTGATGGCAAGGAACACCATCAGAAACACTGAGAGAATTATTGCCTGGAGGTGAAGGAGATTCCTCTGGTGTCATGGGTGCAGCTAACTCTCCAGAAACAGAATTTTCTTGATCATCACTCATGATCGGTGGACGAATGGCGCTAATAACCGTCTTGATGACAACAGCACAAGGAACTGCCACAATCACGCCTAAAAGTCCGCCGATTCTTGCCCCAGTCAAAACGGAAATGAGTATCCAAACTGGATTTAAACCTGTAAAACTGCCTAAAATCCGAGGTGCAATGATATTTTCAAGAATTTGTTGCACGATGACTGCTGCGGCCAAGACTCTAGCACCCATCCAAAAATCTTGTAGGGAGACTAATAAAGTTGTGATAGCGATACCCACAGAACCACCAAAGGGGATAAGCGCCATAATGCCTATAGTTAAGCCAAACAACAACCCAAATGGCACTTTCAACCACAAAAAGGTGGGAATCAGAGCCGATGCCATACAAGTAGATAAAATTAATTGAGTGATAAAAAAGTTTTGAAAACTCAGGCGTACTGTTCTGGAAAAAGGCTCACGAAATTTAGTAGGTAGCCATTCTACCAAGCTTTGCCAAAGTTCACCGCCATGTTGCAATAGATAAAAGGTCAAAACCATCGTTAGCAGAAAGTCTAACAAGCTGGTAAAGGTGACGACAGCGAGATTTAATACTTGTCCGGCTATAGCTTGCAGTTGACTCTTGACGCGATCATTAATTTGCACGACGATAGCATCAAGATTGATTGGTAAGCCCATCATCTCGGCTTTCTCGTTTAAAATCATTAACTGCGATCGCCCAGAGTCAATCAACTCTGGTAAACGGGCTACTAACTGCTGGGCTTGAGTTAGGGCTAGAGGAAAGAGGGTGACACCCAGCGCCAATAAAATTGATAAAGCTGATAAAAATACCAAAATGGCGACTTGTTCTCGTCTTGCACCGTGCTTTTCCATCCAACTTACTGGGTAGTTAAGCAGAAATGCCAGCACTGAGGCTCCGACTAAAATTACTATCAAAGAGTGGAAATAATGAAAAATTGCCGATATCGCCCAACCATTGAGAACTAATAGAGGAGCGAATAGCGCGATCGCCCCGATTCGCGCTACTGGTGTAAATGTTTGCCACCAGTCAAGTAGCTTTCTTGTCTGCATTTTTAGCTGATTGGGGATAGAACTAAATACAACTTAAGCTAAATTCTTGTTTACAGACTATTATCTGCTATATAAAACCTAGACAAAGCTAGACTTTACTTTCTACTTCAACGGGAGCATGGGAGCGGTTATCCCTCAGTAGACTTGCACGCTGTAGCCCAACGCGACTTTCTCAGGTTAAGATTTGGAAACAGACTATCACTATCAATGCTTGGTTTTCGCGTCGGTAATAGTCTGATTCAATACTTGATATCTGAGGATTATATATCAAGTTGGCATTTTTCTGAGCTAACTTATGTCCATTTTTGTCAACATAAGTATATTATTGTCTATAAAATGGTCAACTTAGGACAAGCTCTAACTATATGAATCTTATGTCTTCCTCTAGTTTATGATGAGACCCTCCACAATGGAAAATCTACCACCTATTGATAATTACCCACTTCCTCCAGAAACAGCCACTTCTAAAAGATTGCTGCTGTTATACTTGATTCCTGTGATCGGCTTTTTTCCTTCTCTTTGGACTCTCTATCGCCATGAGGGTAGTCGGGAACAACTGGCCGTGAGTCGTCTGTCCATTACCTTGGGCTTTACATGGATGTTAGGGTACTTGCTGTTAGCAACTGGGGCAGCTACTTCAGATTTTTTTACACTCCGTTTGTTAATTCTTAACAGTTTTCTAACATCTGGTTACTTTTTAGTGAGTGTTTGGTTAATTTTTCGTGTCATTCAAGGCAGGTCTTATCGTTTGCCTGGATTCAGTAGTTTTTCCGAGGGAATACTGCGTAAATAGTAAATTTACATTTGTTCATGTTTTTAACAATCTGAGGATTTATACCAGCATTTATAGGTAATCTACCCACCTAATATCATCAAATAATCAAATTCGGTTGATTATTGCCATACTTCGATAAACTACTTCCCTCAACTTCCCGGATGATCAAAAAATCAACAGAAATGCAGGTAAAGGTCTTGTAGTATCTACGATAGGTAAGTAAGTAGTTAATATTAAGAAGTATCTATCATGGTCTGATTTATCTACATATATTATTGTATTGAGTTTGTATTGAGTCAGCAAATTTACGGTATTTTAGCAGTCAGTGTGAGGAAATCTGTGACTAGTCAAAGAACATCAGCAGCAGGTAAAAAATCAGCGAAAGCTAAAGCTAAAGGCAAAAACTCTCGCAAATCAAAATCAGGTCGCTGGCTATGGTTTGCGGTGGGTATGGGCGGGATAGCAATGGTGTCAGGTATGGCAGGGGCTTTGTTGGCTGTTTCTTGGGATAGTACACCTTTGCAGCAAGCTCAGTTAAGTGCTAAGGAGGCAGCAGTTTTTGATAGTGATCGCATTTCTGGTAATGGCTTCCAATTTTCTCAATTAACTCGCCCTGTGAATATCTTGGTGATGGGGATGAGTGTACTGCCTCCAGATGTCCAAAACCCACCTATTGAAACCCAAGGACTTAGATATTTACCGCAAATTAATTCTTTTGACGGTCTTGCCGATGTGATGCTCTTGATCAAATTTGATCCAGAGACTAAAAAAATTGTTATGCTTTCTATTCCTAGAGATACCCGGACAGAGGTTGAAGGGTTTGGGGTGAAAAAAATTAACGCCGCCAATATTGATGGTGGACCTGCTTTAACTGCTAAAACCGTTAGCAATCTCTTGGGTGGTGTGGGAATTGATCGTTATGTCCGCATTAATGTCTTGGGCGTTGGTAAATTAATCGAAGCCCTGGGAGGAGTAACAGTCTACGTTCCCAAAGATATGAAGTATAAGGATGATTCCCAACATTTATATATTGATTTAAAGGCAGGTAAACAGCATCTTGACGGTAATCAAGCACTACAATTACTCCGGTTTCGTCATGATGAACTCGGTGATATTGGCAGGATTCAACGGCAACAAATGGTATTACGTGCCTTAATTGAACAAAGTCTCAATCCAGCAACATTAGCTAGATTACCTGAAATCCTGGAAACTGTTAGAGAAAATATTGATACTAACTTATCTGTTGAGGAACTTGTGGCGTTGGTTGGTTTTGGGGCGCGAACCAATCGTTCTAATATGCAGATGTTAATGCTTCCTGGTCGTTTTAGTGGAAAACAAGAGTATGAAGCTAGTTATTGGATACCCTATAAACGTTCGATTAATAAATTAATGGTGCAAAACTTTGGTTTAGAATCGACATCATTGTACTCGGAAATAATTGATCCAGCTAGATTGCGTGTAGCAATTCAAGATAGTACAGGAGGCGATCGCTCTCAAATTCGTCCCTTAATTACTGCTTTAGAACAAGCCGGATATCGTAATATCTTTATTTCTCAACCCTGGAGTATACCTTTAGAAACTACTCACATTGTCGCTCAACAAGGTGATAGCGATAGTGCTGAATCTATTCGTAATACTTTAGGTTTTGGCGAAGTGCGGGTTGAAAGCACTGGTAATATCGGTTCTGATATTAGTATTCAGGTAGGTAAAGATTGGTTAATACACAAAGCAGTGTTTGAAAATATGGTTAGGTGATAGGGAATAGGGAATAGGTAATAGGGAACAGGGAACAGGGAACAGGGAACAGGTGACAGAGGGAAGAAAAATTAGTTTTTTCTCCTGAAATCCTGAAATCCTGAACTCCTGCCTCCTGAACTCCTGACTCCCGACTTTTGAGAAAAATCTACCAAGATGCAACTTTACGTCTCTTATAGGGAACGCCGGTAAAAGGTTGAAAACCAGTGACAGGATAAGCGTCATCTGTAGGGCTAAAAATTCGCATGAAGGCTTCAGAAATAAATTGGGTCATACTAGCAAGCATTCTGGAGATAAACATAATCTAAGACTCCTTTTTTATGCCCTTTATCTGAGATATCTATTACTTTAATGCTGATATTTGTTGGTTGCTCATATTTGCAATATATTGATATTTTACGCAATGTTTTTTTAGATAGCTTTGCAATACTTTATCTAATTGAAGATTCAAACTTTTCCATTTAATTCTAATTGTAACTTCTTACCGCCGAATAGGGTATTTTAGAGGCATAATTATTCCTATTACCATTAAAAACTGTGAAATAATAGATATATGAAGATTAATTTGCCTTGATTTGCAAGGTTTTCAGGCATCATATTTTCTATACTTGACATTAATTATGGTATGATTTACCATAATAAGAGAAGCACTCTTAGTAGGACGCTTTCAGATGACAGCTTTTGCAAATGTTGATGATGACAAGTACAGCTACCAAAACCCAGAATTGAATCTTTGTTCTGAAAATTATAGTTTGCTGACAGACCTTTACCAGCTAACAATGGCAGCTTGTTACACAGGTGAAGGAATAGAACAAAAACGAGCCAGTTTTGAACTATTTGTGAGACGCTTACCTGAAGGGTTTGGCTATTTAATAGCGATGGGTTTGGCGCAAGCTTTGGAATATTTAGCTAATTTTCGTTTTAATTCCGCCCAAATTGCCGCTTTACAAAAAACGGGTATATTTGATGATGCACCTGAGCGTTTTTGGTCATTATTATCTGAAGGCAGTTTTACTGGGGATGTGTGGGCAGTACCAGAAGGAACTGCTGTATTTGCTAATGAGCCATTATTAAGAATTGAAGCGCCTTTATGGCAAGCACAAATAGTAGAAACTTATCTTTTAAATACACTCAATTATCAAACATTAATCGCTACCAGGGCGGCTAGATTACGTGATATTGCGGGGGAAAAGGCAAAACTTTTAGAATTTGGCACACGCAGGGCTTTTAGTCCTCAAGGCTCTTTATGGGCTGCAAGGGCAGCTTTAGCGGGTGGTTTAGATGCCACTTCCAATGTGTTAGCAGCAATACAGTTAGGTAAAAACCCAAGTGGTACAATGGCTCACGCTTTAGTTATGGCGTTATCAGCTTTAGAAGGAAGTGAACAACAGGCTTTTACAGCTTTTCATCAATATTTTCCAGGTGCGCCTTTATTGATTGATACTTTTGATACTGTTGCTGCTGCTGAAAAGTTAGCTAAAAAGGTAAATAGTGGGGAAATGACATTAACAGGGGTGCGTTTAGATTCTGGTGATTTAGTTAGTTTATCAAAACAAGTGCGATCGCTTTTACCAAAAGTTACGATTTTCGCTAGTGGTGACTTAGATGAATGGGAAATACAAAGATTAAAAAATCAAGGTGCAGAAATTGATGGTTATGGTTTAGGGACAAAATTAGTTACTGGTACTCCTGTAAATGGAGTTTATAAATTAGTAGACATTGATGGTATTCCAGTGATGAAAATGTCTAGCGGTAAGTTTACTTATCCTGGTAAAAAACAAATTTTTAGGTCTTTTGTTGATGGTAAATTACAATCTGATAGATTAGGTTTATTAGATGAAAATTCTGTAAAAGAAAAACCTTTATTAGAGTTAGTGATGAAATCAGGTAAGCAGATAAAACCGACAGAAAGTTTACAAACTATTCGAGAAAGAAGCGCATTTTCTGTGGCAAGTTTACCACAGGAAACAATAAGTTTAGAAAATCCAATTTCTGTAAAAGTAGAAATTTCAGAAATGCTGCAAAATTTAACTAATAAGACGAAATCACAATATGAATTATGAACGCAGATAAACGCAGATGAACACAGATAATAGGAATTATTAATTTATTACTGTCACCTGTCACCTATTTCCTGAACTCCTAAATTATGAACATTGCATTATTCGGAACAAGTGCTGATCCACCAACTGCGGGACATCAAAAAATTATTAAATGGTTATCTCAACATTATGATTGGGTAGCGGTTTGGGCTGCTGATAATCCTTTTAAAGAGCAACAAACTCCTTTACCTCATCGTGCAGCAATGTTGAATTTGTTAATTACAGATATTCAAGCACCATTAGGTAATATTAGTTTGGAACAAGAATTAAGTAGTTGGCGAACTTTGGAAACCTTAGAAAAAGCAAAGTTAAGATGGGGGGATTATATGGAATATACCCTTGTAATTGGCTCAGATTTAGTGAATCAATTACCACGATGGTATCATGTTGAAGATTTGTTAAAACAAGTGCAATTATTAGTGATTCCGCGCCCAGGATATGTCATAGATAATATTAGTTTGGAGAGAATTAGGGAATTAGGAGGACAAATTGCGATCGCTAGTTTAACAGGTTTAGATGTTTCCTCTACCGCTTTTCGTCAACAAAAAGATCATCAAACTCTCACACCCCCTGTTATAGATTATATTTATCGGGAGAAATTGTACGTTTAAATGCCACTACGTAACCATAAGAAAATCTCAAATTCCATACTTCAACAAACTTTGGCTGATTTTAAAGTCGGTGTGGATAATGTCATATTTTCTGTAGATACTACCAAAAATCGGCTGTTAGTTTTATTAGTAATGCGACAGCAAGAACCATTTTTAAATTCTTGGAGTCTTCCCGGTACTTTAGTTAGACAAGGAGAATCTTTAGAAAATGCTGCTTATCGCATTATGGCAGAAAAAATAAAGGTTAATAATCTTTATTTAGAACAACTTTATACTTTTGGTGGTCCAAACCGTGACCCCAGAGAAGAAATTAATAGTTATGGAGTGCGTTATTTATCAGTTAGTTATTTTGCTTTAGTTCGGTTTGAAGAAGCAGAATTAATTGCTGATAAAGTTGCAGGTATTGCATGGTATCCCGTTAAACAAATACCCCAGTTAGCATTTGATCATAATGAAATTATCACCTATGGACACAGAAGACTGAAAAATAAATTAGAATATAGTCCTGTAGCTTTTGAAGTCTTACCAGAAACCTTTACACTCAACGATTTATATCAGTTATACACCACAGTTTTAGGAGAAAACTTTTCTGATTATTCTAATTTTCGAGCGCGTTTATTGAAACTTGGTTTTTTATTAGATACAGGAATTAAAGTATCAAGAGGTGCCGGTCGTCCCGCGAGTTTATATAAATTTGATGCTGAAGCTTTTGCACCGTTTAAAGATAAACCTTTAGTTTTTATTTAAATTAGGTGAAAGGTGACAGTTAATAGAGAATAGATAAAAATTAGTTACCAATCACCAATCACCAATCACCAATTACCAATTCCCTATTCCCTTGATTTATGAAAATCGCCATCGCTCAACTTAACCCTATTATCGGTGACTTAACAGGAAACACTCAAAAAATCCTGGAAGTTGCACAACAAGCAGCAGCAAATAATGTCCGTTTATTATTAACACCAGAACTTTCTTTATGTGGTTATCCACCACGGGATTTATTATTAAATCCTAGTTTTGTGAAATCAATGGATATCACATTAAAAAAACTAGCTCAAGATTTACCACCTAATTTAGCTGTTTTAGTAGGAACTGCTGTTAAAAACAAAGATGCTCATATTACAGGTGGTAAAACTTTATTTAATAGTATTGCTTTGTTAGAAGCAGGAAAAATTAAACAATATTTTCACAAGCGACTATTACCAACTTACGATGTATTTGATGAAAATCGCTATTTTGAACCAGGGTTACAAGCTAATTATTTCGCTCTAGATGATATCAATATTGGTGTGACTATTTGCGAAGATTTATGGAATGATGAGGAATTTTGGGGTAAACGTCATTATGCAGTTAATCCTATTTCTGATTTATCCATTTTAGGTGTAGATTTAATTGTCAATTTATCCGCTTCTCCCTATACAGTTGGTAAGCAAAAATTAAGGGAAGCAATGTTAAAACATAGTGCAGCCAATTTTCAACAATCAATTATTTATACTAATCAAGTTGGCGGAAATGATGATTTAATTTTTGATGGGCGCAGTTTTGCTGTAAATAATCAAGGTGAAATAATTTCTCGTGCTAAAGGTTTTGAAACAGATTTTTTGACTGTTGAATTTGATGAACAACCGCGAGATTTACAGTTAGATTCTATTTCCCCAGTTTATGAATCAGAAGATGAGGAAATTTGGCAAGCTTTGGTTTTGGGTGTGCGAGATTATGTGAAAAAATGCCGTTTCTCTCAAGTGGTTTTAGGTTTAAGCGGTGGAATTGATTCCGCTTTAGTTGCTGCTATTGCTACTGCTGCATTAGGTAAAGAAAATGTTTTGGGTGTATTAATGCCTTCTCCTTATAGTTCTGAACATTCTGTGAGTGATGCTTTAAAATTAGGGGAGAATTTAGGAATTAAAACGCAAATTTTACCCATTGGGGAATTAATGCAAAGTTTTGATCATACATTATCTGAATTATTCACAGGTACAGAATTTGGTATTGCGGAGGAAAATATTCAATCTCGCATTCGTGGTACTTTATTAATGGGGATATCTAATAAATTTGGACATCTGCTTTTATCTACTGGAAATAAATCAGAAATGGCGGTTGGTTATTGTACTCTTTATGGTGATATGAATGGCGGTTTAGCAGTAATTGCAGATGTGCCAAAAACCCGTGTTTATTCTATTTGTAATTGGTTAAATACCCATAATCAAAAAGAAATTATCCCTCAACATATTATCACAAAAGCACCTAGCGCAGAGTTAAAACCTGGTCAAGTTGATCAAGATTCTTTACCAGCTTATGACATTTTAGATGATATTTTAGAACGGTTAATTAATAAACATCAATCAGCAGCAGAAATAGTTAACGCAGGTCATGATCAAGTAATAGTAAATAAGGTGTTAAAACTGGTTTCTATTGCTGAATTTAAACGCCGTCAAGCAGCACCAGGTTTGAAAATTACTGATCGTGCTTTTGGTACTGGTTGGAGAATGCCTATTGCTAGTAAAGTAGTAATTGGTAATGGGTAATTGGTAAATGATGTAAATAATATTGATCTATTACCTGTCACCTGTCACCTGTCACCTATTACACCTTTCCTTTTGAGGTGTAGCAATACCACGTTTAACTAAACTAGCTTCTAATTCTTGAATAAAACGCAAATCTTCCTTTAATAAAGGTTGCTGATAACTTGCTTTTGGTTGCTGTTCTAAAAAACTAAATGCTTGTCGAAATTCTTGAGGAGTAGCTTTAATAGGTGCATCAAAATGACAAGAAATAATTTGTTGAAAATCCCAAGTTGCAATTTTATCAGCCCATTCTATTGCTTCTCTTGCTCCTTGAGGAAGGATGAGAATTTGTAAAATTGGGGCAACAAAAGGACGACCATTACCAGATAATGCTGTAAAGGTATCTTGCCAATTTTCATCCCATTTAAAGGGGAAAAAACCAAAGTATGCTTTATGTGAACGATCAGGTGCTTGTTTGGTATCTTTCCAAATTTCCCCAAGTTGAGAAATTTTGACTGCACTGGGACGAAAATAAATTGCAAATAAAGCTATTCTTTGCCAACCACGATGACGGTTTTCAGCATTATCTGTAATTGTTTCTTGTGCATTTTCCCTAGCATGAAATAGTAAAGGATAGGGATCTATTTGTAAAATTTCTGGTGGTTCTTGAGTGATAGAAAGTATGGTATCTGTTAATAATAAAGTGCGAGATGGTTTATGTAATAATGCAACTTCTTGGAAAGAACCTTTACCTAAATTGATATCTAAAATAGCATATTCAAATTCATTACCAAAGGGGTTATTTTGATGATTTACTGATAAAAATAATGTCCGTTTTTGCGGAAAACCTAACCAACTGAGGGGAAGATTAAAAGGAATACTCCATTGATGGGGAGCAACATAAACTAAAGCCTGGGGAAATTTTCTGGCAAAAGGACCGACAAATATTTTATGTTCTAAACCGGAACTGGTAGGTAAAATTATATATTTTACTTCCCCATGTTTTTGTTCCAATTCCTTTACTAAATTGATACATTCTGGGGTGGGTGCTACAGGTGCATAAACTAAAAGTCCGCCTTCCTGTAGCTTAATTATGGTCATACGAACTGGTACAATTGTGTACAAAATGCCTTGTAATTGATCAAATATCCATAGGGTATCTTTGATAATTTCTCGGCATAAAGTCTTTCTTTTTCCGTAGGGATACAGAGGTAAAATAGGCCAAAAAGACCATGACAAATTTTGCTGATTTTCTATTCCCTGAGTATTCATAATTTTGGTAATTCACCAGAGTCTATTTCTTATTTTTAGCATTGGTTAGAGTTCAGCAATCATTTAATTTGTCAAGGAATTTTTTTCTGCTACCTACTAACATTAACCTCCGATCTCTCTGAGCATATTTTCTACTCTGTTTGCGCCTTCTGCATCATTACTACTGCGATATAAACTAAGAGCTTGTCTTAAAGCATTGCTGGCCTGTTGAGTTTGTCTACGTTGTTTGAACATTGAACCCATCAATTCATAAGTACGTGGATTGTTACGGTTTAATTTAATTGCTTCTTCAAAAGCCCACATCGCTGAAGTATAATCACCTAAAGCAGTTTGTGTGACACCTAAACCTAAATAAGCATTAAAATTGCTACGGTTTAGCTGGATAGCTCGACGATAAGCTTCTTTTGCTCCGTTGGTGTCTCCTAAATTACCTTTGATATAACCTACAGCGTAATAAAAGTCACTATTATTACCATCTAGGGCGATCGCACGACGATAAGCAGTTAAAGCTAACTGAAAATTACCTTGTTGAGCATATAAGAACCCAATTCCAGAATGAATTCTCGCATTTCTGGGAGCTAATTTTGCTGCTTCCTGATAGACAGCGATCGCCCCATTATAATCCCCCGTATCCACCAGTCTCCGCCCTTCTTCCAACAATTGCCTTAACCTAGCATCATTAGCCTGTGCAACTAATACTTCCGCACTTTCAGCCTTTACAGGAACAGCAGTCACGAAACTTCCTAATAATAGAACAGCCACTAAAAATGATGTTTGTTTGTGTAGCATATATTTCCTTAAATTTTAGTGAAGTTTTGTTTGTACATTAAAACAAAAATATTTAGTTTTGAAAACTGTATTTATTCACATTGACAAAATCTTCTAAAATTGGTAATTGTTAGAACCCTGTCCTGTTGCTGTATATAGGAATTCAGGCGAGCATCTATACTCATCTGATAAGTGGCAAGACTATGAACTAGATGCAATTCAATTGGCATTTACAAGTGTGGCAGGATGAAAATATAGGATGAAAATAAGATCCAAAAAGTTCCAGCAATTCTGGCAATCTGTGTCAGAGGCACATAAAAACCCAAACTTTAAACTATTGGCTGTCAATAAGGAAATATTATGCTTTTAAGTACAACCGATGTCATTCAAGGCGCTGTCATTGATTCATATTTGGGCATTGTCACAGCGGAAGTTGTCTATGGCAGCAATTTTTTGCGGGACTTTTTAGCCAGTATTAGGGATATTGTTGGTGGACGTACTGGCAGCTACGAACGTTTATTTGAAGAAGGACAACGGAAAGCACTAGAACAACTAGAACAAAGAGCGCAACGTTTAGGAGCAGATGCTGTAATCGGGATTGAAATTGATACAGGTACAATTAACGTTGACCAATCTGGAGTTTTGTTACTGATTACTGCTACAGGTACGGCTGTCAAGATGCGTTAGAATTTTGTCTTTTTTGAATATATAAAAGTCTGAAAAATTAAACATTTCTGCTATATTTCAAAACTGCATTTCACAACGTTATCTTCTCACTAAAGACATAGTGATTAACTCTTTCCACTGATAGATAATAAAAACACAAAATAGCAATTTAATTGTAAATAAAAGAATAAACCATAAATATACCTGAGCAACTTTACTGAAATAGCAAGGGAGAAAATAAACTATGTCTTATGTAAATAGAGTAGGGGATGAAATTATTGCTCCTGAGTCTGCGGTAGCAACAAGAGTCACAGAATACCGGGATCGGGTACGTTGGGGTCCAATAATTTCTGGTGTTTTAGTTGCTCTAGCTACGCAATTAATATTAAGTTCCTTTTTTGGGGCGTTAGGTGCAGGGAGAATTGCTGACTCTTTAGCACCAAGAAGCATAGCAACAGGTATTATCAGTAATGTAGGAATTTGGTCAACTTTAGCTTTATTACTTTCCCTGTTTCTGGGTGGTTGGATAGCAACCCGTGGCTGTGGACCAATGCACCGAGACACAGCATTACTTAACGGTGCAATTCTTTGGGCGACTACTTTAGCAATTAGCTCTTTTCTATTAGCAAATGGAGTCTGGGGTGCTTTTGGGGTTGCTGCTTACAATGCAGCATCAGTAATTAATCAAATTCAAGGACAAGGTACTACCATACCACAAAATTTACCTGCTTTAACTGCTGAACAAACTCGTGAAATTGCGGCTGCAACTTCTAGAACTTTATGGTGGTTTGTCTTGGGTTCTCTATTGAGTTTAGCAGCAGCATTGATGGGTGCAGTTGCAGGTGCGCGTAGTCCTCGCTCTAATAATTACAATCATTGATATTACCTGTGTTGAATAGTTATCATATCTGTTTGGCTGGTAATGGGTAATGGGTAATTGGTGATTGATTAGATCCCTGATTTCTTATTTATTCAATAAATAAATCGGGGATCTGATGATTATTTTTATTATCAAATAATTTAACCCAGACGTTGATATTTTCCCATTAATTCTGCTTTTGCTAAAACATGACCTGCCATTGCTGTTAAAATTTGATTCTTACTAACACCAGGTTCTAAATTCAACTTTTTATCTAAAGCATAAAGATGGAAAAAATAACGGTGAGTTCCACTAGGAGGACAAAGACCACCATAACCTAATTTGCCAAAATCATTTTTACCCTGTATTCCACCAATAGGAATAGTTTTACCCGCAGGAATTTTTTCAGCTAATTGGTTAACTGATGGGAGAATATCATAAATAACCCAATGCACAAAGGTCATTCTTGGGGCATCTGGATCATCAACAATTAATGCTAAACTTTGAGTATTTGGAGGAATCTCATCCCAGCTTAAAGGTGGTGAAATATCTGCACCATCACAGGTATATTTGGCAGGAATTAAACCATTATCTACAAAAGCACTGCTGGTTAATTTCATGGTTTTTGCTACCTTTGGATTACAACTAATTAGAGATAGTCCTAATAACCCAAAAATAGCAAAAGACTGAGTTATAAAAACTCGCCTTTTAGTAATATATATCAAGATAATGTCCCCTTTTTAATTATTCCCTACCACTTCAAAAATGCTTCTTCTACTCCTTTTTCTCTTCTAATTTTAGCATCAAGTTCAAACCAAGTGATAATTTGTTTTACGGTTAACTCTTCAATGGGTACATCATATTCTGTAGCAATATGTTGTAAAATCCGTAAGGAGGAAATTGTCAATCGCGTTAAAAATTTTTCAGGGGAAGATAACAAAGCTGCGTCAACTTGTGCAGATTCATCAGTGGTTAAAAACTGGGTTGATGATTGATTGGGGGAGATATCCATAGGGTTTAAAGTTCTGTTTAAGTGGGAAGTTGGTTTTATACTATTAAATCATATTATTGTAACCCTTGAGCAATAAACGCAGACCAATAGAGGGGATGTGCAAAGGGTAATTCTGAATCAGATGTTTGGATTTTATGTTTTAGCAATCTATTGATTTTGGTATGAATATTATATTGATGTTCCCATTGTGAATATTCATCTGAATTACGAGTATATTTTTTTCTATCTCCTATCAGTTCTTTCTCCTTTGATTCTATTTGCTTGGATATTTCTTCTAAATCTGCTTTTCTTAATTCCCGCAGTTTAATTTGTGCTGCTTTGAGTGCTTCTGGGCGATTTTTACCATCTTGTCTTTGTTGATAGTAAAAAACAGAAAATAGCGCAGTTGCTAAATCATTAACTTTCCATAAAGAACTAATTACACTTATCGCACCAGCACACAAAAAACCAGTCGAAAGTGTGAGTAGATTATCAGTTATATCTGGGTTATCTAAATTAGTTTCACAACAAGAAAGAAACACATCTATAAGATGAGGTAAACGCCACCCAGGAGACATTAATTGACCTAAAGTTATACTACCATCACCTAAGTTTAACTGAGATTCTAAAGGATTATATAAACAAGATTCAGCATGATGACAACAGTGGATAATTTGTACCTGTTCAGCTAATTTCTGGAAATTTTTAATAGTAGCTTGACTACTACCTATTAATCTATTATCTACTGAAATATTATACATTTGGGCGATTTGTTCACCTTCCCATTTAGCACAAGATAGATCATCTGTTGCATCTTCTACAGTACCATATTTTAAGTATTGAGCATCTAAATTTAAGCGTTTATTGTTGTGGTTTTGATGACAAAAATCTAAAATTTGACAACTAGGAGTATAACGAATCAAAAATCTATCTACTAAATATTCTTGATATTCTCCTGTAGGTAAAGCAGCAAAAGGTATTTGATGTAATAATAAATGAGGTTCTATAATTAATTCTTCTATGTCTTGAAGATATTGATTGATGATTTTTGATAATTGTAATCTCTCAGCAAGTTCATGGATAAAATGTTCCATTTCATTTTCCCATTTTTCAGGATGATTGATATAATTTGATAACCAATTTTGTGCAATCCAGTTTTGTAATATTTCTAAACCTTCACCTATACAGGTATGGAGATAAATTGAGTTTTGAGTAATGATAAAAATATGGGTATCAGAGTTGGTAGTGTAGAAACTGAGAATAGCTGTTTTAGGATTATCAATTAATTGCTGAATTTCTGATAAACTCAGAGGTTTAACTTGAATTTCACCTGCTAAGATGGGATCTTCTTTTCTCAGTTGTTCCCAAATTTCTTGTTTTGCATTTTCTAATGATGCGATTTTTTCATTGTATACTTGCCAAATAGCGCGGGTTTCACTGCGGTTATTTTCTGATTGATAATTCTGGCGTTCTATGTCAATTTGTTGTTGTAATTCTTCGTATTTTTGTAATAATTCTTGGACTTTTGGTGGTATATTTTCACCTTGGGATAAGTGAGAACTCGCCATTAATTCTACCAGACGTTGAGAACGGGAGCGTTCAGAATATTCAAAGGCTTTATCTATTTGTTGGTTATTGATACAGGCTTGTACTATGTTTTGGTAAATGTCTATTGATTCTTCTAAAATCTCTTGACGACGTGATTCTGATTTTATCCAACTGCGGCTAGTTTCTAAGGCTTCAATGGCGATACTATAACCTTCTATTGCTTCTATCCAAAGATTCTTTTTAAATGCTGTTTTACCTAATTGTTCTGCTGTTTTTAAGCACTCAAAAGGAAAATCCTCACTTGTAAATACTTCTAATGCTAGTTGATAAGAAGGTATAGCTTGATCATGTTTTCCCAAGGTAGAATAAGTCATGGCTATATTACTATGATTTTTTGCCCAATAATATGGAAAATTATCACGAGTAAAAACCTGAAAAGCTGCTTGATAAGATTGGATAGCTTTATCCAAATTTTCTGATAAATTACCCTTAATTCTTTGACTGTATATAATTCCTAAATTCTTTTGAGTCATTGCCCAATCTAAAGAATACATAGTTTGACTACAGTTTTGCAAAGCATCCTCAAAATGTATAATTGCTAATTCTTGATATTCTGGAATTTTACGAGATGATAAATATACGTATGCTATACCTAAATTATTTTGCACTCTAGCCCATTCTATTGGAAATACTTCTTTCGTGTAAACTTGTAAAGCATTCTGATATTTTTCAATAGCTGCAATTTTATTTTCTATTGAATTGCCTAAAATTCGATCACGATATACATTAGCTAAGTTGAGGTTAACTTGCGCCCAATCATAGGGATATTTTTCATATTCATAAACTTCTAAGGCTCTTATAAAACAACTAATAGCTCTTTCTATATTTTCTGCATTATCTCCATGAATTACACTATATAATATTACTCCTAATGTGTTTAAACAGTTAGCCCATAACAAAGGATAATTATCTTTCCTGTAAATTTTTAATGCTGATGTAACATAATCTAAAGCAATATCTAAATTTTCTGATCGATTTCCTTTAATTCTGTTAAGGTAAGCATCTCCTAAATTTAGTCGCAACTTTGCCCAGTTAATAGGATATTCTAAAATAGTATGAACAGCTAATGCTGATTTAAAATTATAAATTGCCTCTTCTAAATTATCTTTCTTATCACCCTTAATTCTATAACAATACGCCCTTCCTAAATTACTTTTAATTTCGCCCCATAGATATGGATATTCTTCTTTATTAATAATTTTTAAAGTTTGATTACAAGCTAATATTGCTTTTTCTAAATTTTTTGCTTTATCCCCCCTTATTCTATCAACATAAACAACACTAAGATTAGCTTGTATTTCTGCCCAAGCACTTTTTTTTATACTCTTGATAAAATCTGCATTCATTTCCCAACCAATAATAGCTATTTCTAGGTTTATTTCTCTATTTCCTAAATAAAATTGGGATATTATTTCACTAAATAACGATACTTTTACAGATAATATTAATAATTCTTTAGAAATAGGTTGAGATAATTGCTTTGATAAGTATACAGAATACCAATCAAGAAATTCATCATTTATAATTTCTAACTTTCCTGCTAAAAAATTGTAAACTTTCTCTGTATTTTTAATATTTTTATAACTTGTTTGTAATGCTTCTTTTAGAAAGAAATAAAATTGTGAATTTTTATTTTTTGTACTGTTGTTATCTTTCTTATTTCCAAACCCCTTAGCCATATTTATTGCACCTTAATTAAATAAAAATTACCCTAAAATCTCCCTCAACTTATCCATCAAATCCTCCGCTAACTCCAACAACTCAACCTCATTAATATCACCATTACCAGATGCGTTTCCCCTGCCAGAAACCACAACATCACCAACTAAAAAATCCTTGGCTGCAAAAATTCGATCTTCTTCCTTTAACTGACTCAAACAATATTCTAAACCAGCAATAATTTCATCAAGAGACTTATCCTGTAAACGTTCCCTGACTTTCACCGCAACCACATCATCACTTTCTAAAAAAGTAGTTAATTTCTCAATATTCCCCGGTTCATCGTCATCATACCCCCAAGTTTCCAACCAATCACTATCTATATCTTCAAAATATAAATCTACACAATCAATACCATGATTTATCCAATCTTCCTGTAACCTTTTACCTGCTTCTAAATGTTCTAGGTATTGTGTAAATTTGTCTGTTTTGTTAATTTCTATTTCTTTTACCATGATGACACTCTCTCCTAAAACTTCAAATACAACTAAAAAACTATAAATTAAATTTTAAGTAAACTCCTATTGGCAAATGATCGCTATTTTCTAATGAAACATCAACTATTTGCTTAATAAATCCATCCATACCAGGATTATAACTTAAAAATAACCCTCTTTCTATATCCCAATATTTTAACTGATTTTCCCATTTAGTAAATTTATCTTGAGAATTAACATCAGATAAGCTAGTGAGTTGAACACACAAAGGATTTTGTAATTCATGACTAACAATTATATCAGTTGCCATAGCTGCATCAGCAATGTAAGATTGCCATAAATCCCATCCACGCTGTTTAATTTCCTTAGCTACTGCTGTTAAGATTTTAGTATCACTTTGATCAAAATTTCCAGCCATTAAATTTTTTTTCCAGGTTTCAAAGTTAGGATCTTTTTCTTCCAACCATTTAGGAAAAAGATAACTATACCAATATCTCTGACAAGGGTTCATTTCCTGATAATACTGCTGTCGTTTATCTTCATCAGTTAAACTTTTGATGTCTAAGTAAGTTCTAGCATCAGTAATTATCTGTTGCAGGAAAAAGAGGACAAACCTTTTAGCATTTAAAGAACCATCTTTGACATCTTTAACCCAGCGATTAATTTGTTTTAACCTAATTGCTAAATTAGGATCTATGGTTGATGCTTCCTCAATTAATGATTTGAGTTGTTGCTTAATCTCTTGCGGTTGTAGAGGTTGTGGACGCAAAAATATACACCTGGAAAAATTATTTTATCTTATGTATTTTAACAGTATTTAATAGCTTTGTAAATTTAAAAAGCTCAAAAAGTAAAATTTTTGCAATAAATATTTTACTTTCGACATCCATATCTTACTTCTCCTCATCCGCGTTCATCTGCGTTCAACACCACCTACCTTTTCTGCACCAAATACCCACAACGATGCTCACCATGAATTAACCAATGCGTCCTCTCCACACTACAATCTGGTAAAATCGCTGCAAACATTTCCAACTCATGTCCACACACACTAGGAAACGACTCAGCCACATTAGAAATAGCGCAGGTGTGTTCCATAAATAAAAACCTTTCACCCCCATCAATATCAGATTCTACAGGATGAAACTCAGCCATAAAACCTTCAGCTTTTCGCAACTCCACCAAAGCGGCAACCCGTTCCTTTAAAGAACCATTACCCACCCTTTCCCGATATTCCAGTGCTTTGCGTTCCCACTGCTTTTGTAAAATAGTTTTAAATTGCTCACGTCCTACAGTTTCCGCTAAAGTATCTAACAGCGAAACTGCAAACTCTCCATAACCACCACCGACACTGCTAACACTCTTTTGTAAATGTTCCCTGCCCCGTTGACTTAAACTATATATATGTTGGGGTCTGCCCATACCAGAATTTTCCGGTATAGAATATATCACTAATTCTTCAGCCTCCAAATCCTTTAAATGGCGACGAATCGCTTGGGGGCTAACTTCTAATATTTCCGCAAGTTCAAGAGCCGTAGCTTGTGAGTGTTTTAAAAGATACTCTAGGATATCCTGCTTAGTAGAGGACTGCTGGGTAGTGGCCATGTTAGTCCCAATAAAAATTTCAAAAAAATTCAAAAAATCTCTAAAAAAATTTGACTTAAACAACATTGTTGTTGTTAATCTATCGTACAATAGATTTAGATTAAACAACAGCCGAGTTGTTTTACTGTGTAAACCTATTCTAACAGCCCTGTTAGCGTTGGTGTAGCCCGCCGCAGGCATCGCTAACAAAAAACGGGAATCAGCTTTATAGAACCCGTCGCCTATCCTTTAAAGAGAACACAAGAGAACCGATGAGCGCATCCGTCAAAACCTTAGTTAACCAACCTTACAAGTACGGTTTTGTCACCGACATCGAAACCGACACCATTCCTCGTGGACTAAATGAAGACGTTATTCGCTTAATTTCCGCGAAAAAAGAAGAACCGGAATTTATGCTGGAATTTCGTCTGCGTGCGTACCGTCAATGGTTGAAGATGACAGAACCTACATGGCCTCATGTCAAGTATCCACCTATTAATTATCAGGATATCATTTATTATTCCGCACCGAAACAAAAGAAAGAAAAACTCAACAGTTTAGATGAAGTTGATCCCACTTTATTGGAAACCTTCGAGAAATTAGGTATTCCTTTAAATGAACAGAAAAGATTAACTAATGTCGCTGTTGATGCGATTTTTGATAGTGTTTCTGTAGCGACTACTTATAAAGAAAAACTCGCTAAAGATGGCATTATTTTCTGTTCTATTTCCGAAGCTTTGCGGGAACATCCAGAATTAGTGAAAAAATATCTGGGTAGTGTTGTTCCTATTGCTGATAACTATTTTGCGGCTTTAAATTCCGCAGTATTCAGCGATGGTTCTTTTGTTTATATTCCCAAAGGTGTAAAATCACCAATGGAATTGTCAACTTATTTCCGAATTAATTCCGGTGATACAGGACAGTTTGAAAGAACCTTAATTATCGCCGAAGATGATAGTTATGTTTCCTATTTAGAAGGTTGTACAGCACCCATGTACGACAGCAACCAATTACACGCTGCGGTTGTAGAATTGGTAGCTTTAAATAATGCGGAAATTAAATATTCTACCGTGCAAAACTGGTACGCTGGGGATGAAAATGGTAAAGGTGGAATTTATAATTTCGTAACCAAGCGCGGTTTGTGTCAAGGTGTCAATTCTAAGATTTCTTGGACTCAAGTAGAAACCGGTTCTGCTATTACCTGGAAGTATCCTAGCTGTGTGTTAGTTGGTGATAATTCTGTGGGTGAGTTCTACTCTGTTGCATTAACAAATAATATGCAGCAAGCTGATACTGGAACTAAGATGATTCATATTGGTAAAAACACTCGCAGTACAATTATTTCTAAAGGTATTTCTGCTGGAAAATCTAGTAATAGTTATCGCGGTTTGGTGAAGATTAATCCTACTGCGACGGGTGCAAGAAATTATTCTCAATGTGATTCAATGTTGATTGGGGATAATGCACAGGCTAATACTTTTCCTTATATTCAAGTTCAGAATAATACTGGAAAGGTTGAGCATGAAGCGTCTACTTCTAAGATTGGTGAAGATCAATTATTCTTTTTTGCTCAACGTGGTATTTCGGCGGAAGATGCTATTTCTATGATGATTAGCGGTTTCTGTAAGGATGTTTTTAATCAGTTACCAATGGAGTTTGCTGTTGAGGCTGATAAGTTGTTGAGTTTGAAGTTGGAAGGTAGTGTTGGTTAAATAGCTCACGCAAAGACGCAAAGACGCAAAGAAAGAGAGAAAAGAAAAGAGAGAGAGAACATGATTATTGAGAATAGTGATTTGATTTTGTCTGTTAAGGATTTGAAGGCTGATGTTGATGGTACTCCTATTTTGAAGGGTTTGAATTTGGATGTTCGCGCTGGTGAAATTCACGCGATTATGGGTCCAAATGGTTCTGGTAAGAGTACGTTTTCTAAGGTTTTGGCTGGACATCCTGCTTATTCTGTGACTGGTGGTGAGGTGATTTTCCAAGGTCAGAATTTACTGGAAATGGAAGCGGAGGAAAGAGCTAGAAGTGGTGTGTTTTTGGCTTTTCAATATCCTTTGGAAATTCCTGGTGTGAGCAATTTGGATTTTTTACGGGTTGCTTATAATTCAAAGAGAAAAGCGCAAGGTTTGGAAGAGGTTGACGCTTTCGATTTTGATGATTTGGTTGAGGAAAAGTTGGAAGTTGTGAAAATGAATCCTGCTTTTCTGAATCGCAGTGTGAATGAAGGTTTTTCTGGTGGTGAGAAAAAGCGGAATGAAATTCTGCAAATGGCTATTTTAGAACCTAAGTTAGCTATTTTGGATGAAACTGATTCTGGTTTAGATATTGATGCTTTGAAAATTGTTGCTAATGGGGTGAATCAGTTAACTAATGCTGAAAATGCCACAATTATGATTACTCACTATCAGCGTCTTCTTGATTATATTGTCCCTGATTTTGTTCATGTCATGGCACAAGGACGGATTATTAGAAGCGGTGGTAAGGAGTTAGCTTTAGAGTTAGAATCTCGCGGTTATGATTGGGTATTGGAAGAAGCTTTAGGTGTAGGTGTGTAATCATGACTATTGAAGTTTCTCCTAGTTCTATTTCTGATTCTTTGTTAGACAGAGATGCTTTTTTAACTGGTTTATTAAATCAGGTTTCTGCATCTGAAAAAACAGGTTGGGTACAACAACTGCGTGACGCTGCTGTTAAATGGGTGCGTCATTCTGTTATTCCCAACACCCGTGATGAAGAATGGCGTTTTACTGATTTATCTCCACTGAAAGAGGTAAGTTTTAATTTAGCTACTTTTCAGGAAATTTCTGTTGAGGGTTTAGCTTTACCTGAAGTTGCTCACCGTTTGGTTTTTGTAAATGGTGTTTTTGCAGCGAATTTATCTCATACTGAAAATTTACCTGCTGGTTTAAAGGTTGGTAATTTGGATGTTTTAGGTGATGATGTTGCTCAGGAATATTTAGCACAGTCTGAGGGAACAAGGGATGTTTTTACTGCTCTGAATACTGCTGGTTTAAATGATGTTGCAGTGGTTTGGGTGGGTAAAAATGTGGTGATTGAAAATCCCATTCATCTGTTATTTATTTCTGTTGCTGCTGAAGGTGCTATTATTTCTCAACCTCGTTGTTTAGTGGTTGCTGAAAGTAACTCTCAGTTGAGTTTAATTGAAGAGTTTATCACAAGTAAGATGCCTGTTACACAAGAGCAGCAAGTTTACTTTAATAATAGTGTGACAGAAATCTGGGTAAATGAAAATGCTCAGGTTAATCACAATAGAATTGTGTTAGAAAGTAATGCTGCTTTTCACATTGGCAAAACTGCGGTAACACAAGCGCGGTATAGTCGTTATACTTGTAATGCTGTGACAGTTGGTGGTAAAATTTCCCGTCATAATTTGGAGATTTTACAAACAGGAGAACAAACAGAAACCACCCTCAATGGTTTAACAGTAATTGCTGAAAAACAATTAGCTGATACTCACAGTGCTATATCCTTAAATCATCCTCACGGTGTAAGTAAACAAATACATAAGTGCATTATAGGCGATCGCGCTCATGGAGTTTTCAACGGTAAAATTTTCGTACCCAAACCCGCACAATTAACCGACGCAGCACAATTAAACCGCAACTTATTGTTATCATCAAAAGCCAGAATTGACACCAAACCCCAACTAGAAATTACCGCAGATAACGTCAAATGCGCTCATGGTGCAACAGTCAGTCAACTAGAAGACGATGAAATCTTCTATTTGCAAAGTCGCGGAATAGATGAAACCGACGCACGCAAACTATTAGTTAACGCCTTCGCAGCAGAAATTATCAACCTAATTCCTGTTTCATCCTTGCGAGAAAAACTAATAAAAACCGTCATCACCATCACCAACAAATAACCAAAAACCCCACCTTCAAAAAGTGGGGAAACACCACCAAAAAACCCTCAAAAACCTCTTACCTTTGCGTACTTTGCGTACTTTGCGGTTCATTCCTCTTAAAATAGGGAAACTCACCAACAATCTCTCTAAAATCTCTTACCTTCGTTCCTTCGTACCTTCGTGGTTCATTATTCTTAAATTCTTAAAAATATGACATTCACATCCACCAAAACCCTAGCCGAAAAAGTTCGTAAAGACTTCCCAATTCTTAACGAAAAAGTCCACGACAAACCCCTTATTTACCTCGACAACGCCGCCACATCCCAAAAACCAACAGCAGTATTAAACGCATGGCGTGAATATTACGAAAAATACAACTCAAACGTTCATCGCGGCGCACATTATTTAAGTGCCAAAGCTACCGACGCTTACGAAGCAGCAAGAGACAAAGTAGCTAATTTTATTAACGCCAAATCTCGCCAAGAAATAGTTTACACCCGCAACGCCAGCGAAGCAATAAACCTAGTCGCTTACAGTTGGGGAATGAACAACTTACAACCGGGAGACGAAATAATTCTCTCAGTAATGGAACACCATAGCAATATAGTTCCTTGGCAATTTGTCGCTCAAAAAACAGGTGCAGTTTTAAAATTTGTCGAACTCACACCAGAAGAAACATTTGATTTTGAACAGTTTAAAAAACTGATTTCTGAAAAAACAAAACTTGTTTCTATAGTTCATATTTCTAATACATTAGGCTGCATAAATCCTGTTAAAGAAATTGCCGAAATTACTCACAAATACGGCGCGAAATTCTTAATGGATGCTTGTCAAAGTGTCCCCCATACTCCTATTAATGTCCAAGAAATTGACTGTGATTGGTTGGTAGCTTCTGGACATAAAATGTTAGCGCCCACTGGTATTGGTTTCTTATATGGGAAATTAGAATTACTAGAAGCAATGCCGCCATTTTTTGGTGGTGGAGAAATGATTGCTGAAGTCTATTTAGACCATTCCACCTATGCAGAATTACCCCATAAATTTGAAGCCGGTACACCTGCTATTGGTGAGGCGATCGCCCTGGGTGCAGCCATAGATTATTTAACTAATATAGGTATGGATAAAATTCATGCCTACGAAGCCGAATTAACAGCCTATTTATTTGAGCAATTAGCCCAAATACCTCAAATTAGAATCTACGGACCCAAACCCGATGTTAATGGCGAAGGTAGAGCCGCTTTAGCAGCTTTTACAGCTTCCGAAGTTCACGCCAATGATTTAGCAACTTTGTTAGATCAAGAAGGTGTAGCAATTCGTTCTGGACATCATTGTACACAACCTTTACACCGTCATTTAGGTTTAGCGGGAACAGCAAGAGTGAGTTTATCTTTTTACAATACCCGTGAAGAAATTGATGTTTTTATTAAGGCTTTGAAGGAAACTTTAGATTTCTTTGCAAGTGTGTTTGGAGAATAGGTAAATAACATTTTCAATATTTTAGGTGGGTAATTTCCCACCTTTTTTATCTACATATATATGGGTAATAAAAATCACAAAAAATCAATTAGATCATTAAATACACGCATTGCTGAACATCAAGAAAAGATTAGGCTAGAATATGAAAAGGATTTTCCAGACCAAGGTTTAATTAGACATTGGGAAAATGAGATTAAAGCCTTTGAAAAAGCAATTCAGCAAGCCCTTAAAAGATTGGGTAAATCTTAGGTAAATAATTATTATGCAAATTATCAATCGTTCTCTTCCTATTGCTAATTCTACTTTAAGAACATTAATTAATGAATTAGGTATAGAATGTCAAAATATTACCGCTTTAATTCATCAACTGCAATCACCGCATTTAAGTGATAGACAACAAGCGGAAATTTTGGCAGAATTACTCACTGCTACAATTCATTTGAATGTTCATTGTGGAGAAGATTTTCAGGAATTAATTGCAGAAGAAATGGAAAAATTACCAGATGATGATGAATTATAAATTTTGGTTGCATAATTTAATTTATAGGAATAAATCAAATGTCCTACAGTGATTTTACTTTAGAGAAAGTGAGAAAGTCATTTAATTTAACCATATCAGATAAAATTGATATTTTTGCTTCTATTCCAGAAATTGAATGTCCAGCTTTATTAGCAGAGTTATTACAAGAAAATGTCCCTTTAGCTCTGGCTAGTAATACGGAAAAATCCCGTTCTGAAATGATAATTGCACCGATTTTAATAGCCGCTAGAAAATATTTAAACAATCAAATCAGCTTATTTTCAGGGATTGATTTTACTGTAGATACCGCACAAGGATTAAACGGTAATTGTGATTTTATTATTAGTCGTTCCCCAGAGTTATTAATTGTTAATGCTCCCGTGGTGACAATTGTAGAAGCAAAAAAAGAAAATATTAATGCAGGTTTGGGACAATGTGTAGCGGAAATGATTGCTGCTAGAATATTTAATGAACGGGAGGGTAATAATATTCAAACAATTTACGGAACTGTGACTACTGGAACTAACTGGAAATTTTTAAAACTTATTAATCAAGTGGTAGAAATTGACTTGAGCGAATATTATATTAATAATATCGGTAAAATTTTAGGTATTTTATCTAGTATCGTGACAGAATAGGTATTGTATATGCTACTCCAATCAACACCCGCAGAACAAAGAACAGTTTTATATGACGTTAGTTGGGATACCTTTGAATCCTTGCTCAAAGATACAGGTGAAAATAGAGGTTCTCGTTTTGCTTATGACTGCGGTACTTTAGAAATTATGACTCCACTATTTGAACACGAAAACCCGAAAGGCAATTTTAGTAATTTTATCGTTGCTTTAGCTGAAGAATTAGATATAGAACTTAGAAGTGCTGGTTCTACAACATTAAAACGCAAAATAATTAAAAAAGGCATTGAACCAGATACTTGTTATTATATCCAAAATGAACCAGCAATTAGAGGTAAAGAAACTTTAAATTTAGAAACAGATCCACCACCAGATTTAGCAATTGAAATTGATATTACTAGCAGTTCTGTAAATAAATTAAATATTTACGCTGCTTTAGGTGTATTTGAACTTTGGAGATATGACGGTGAGGTTTTGCAGTTTTATCAATTATTAGAAGGTAATTATATTGAAATTAATTTTAGTGTTGCTTTTCCTGTAATTTCTGTTAGTGATATGACTAGATTCATTCAGCAGAGTAAAAATATGGGTGAAATTGCTTTGTTAAAATCTTTCCGTGCTTGGGTGAGGGGGAAGATAGGTTAGCTCTTAATCCAAAAAACCGAGAAAAAGATTGATTTTATCTGTATCAATAATACTCTACCTCTTGTATTAACCAAAAGGCATAATAGAAATTCTCCCATCTGACACATGAATTCCCTTCAAAAACCACTTATTGTCAATTAATAAAGGGGACACAACCCTTAACTAAATCAATAACGTAAGTGAGGTAAATTTCAATGTTTAATTTACTGGAAGAACTATCCACAAATGCACAAGAGTTGTTAGTTGGAGGACAAGGACAAGAACAACAAATGCCACAAATACCACAAATACCAGGACAACAAGGACAAAGTAGTCCTCCTAGACCCCCTCAGACATCAGGAGGAGCAACTGGGTTTATAGTTCCTGATAACAACCCAGAGAGCTACTTCACCTGGAGACTAGACAAAGCACCACAAATGTCCGGTCAGTAAATCTACTCCATACTAAACTAAGGTAAACGACATTTTTGATCACAAATCCCCCGCATCTTGCGGGGGTAATTATGTGTCAATTTCCTGCACCCCTGCTGTCATAAAAATTAGATATTTTTTGATTTGGAAATCCCTTATCTCCCCAACCTGCCAGATTATCTTATAATTGCCAAGGGGCGATCGCTCTCTACAGGTAAGTTCAAGGGGGATAGATGTCACTTAAACGGTTGCTGTTAACTGCGCTAACATTGTTAGCGATTATGTTGTCCGGCTTGTCTTTATTTGCTAGTTGGCAAAAACCTCAGTTTCAAAGTCGTTTGGAACTGTACCAAACTAATATTGTCTTGCAAGCCCAAGCATGGCAACCAGAAGATAGCAACGACGAGAGTTTGCAAGCTCTTCGGGCGGCAATAGTAGGTGATAAACCCCTAGAAAGTGCAGCCAAGCAATATCTAGAGGCCCGTGAGTCTGTAAAAACAAACTTGGACAAAGCCGAAAACAAACTTGCAAAACTTCGCGCTCAAGATATCACCGCTGTCACACCTGCCAAACCCCTACCAAATGAACCCCTGGAAACCAAAACCTCTCCCCAACAACAACAAAAAGAGCTAGAGAAGTCTATCAGCAAACTGCAAAAATTGCGGCATGAATTAGACTTACGCTTAGGAATATTACAAGCACAGCAAGGGGAAACAAATAAAGCCCAAAAAACTTGGAGTCAAGTACAAGAACCCTCTGAAACCGAATTTACCGCCACCGCTAACGTCCTCAGTGGACTATGGAGCAACCCGCCGCGTCTACTCCCAAATGCTCAACCACTGATACAAAAAAATTTAGAAGGTTGGTTTCGCTACACAGCCTTAACTCAGCTTTACCAAATTCAACAGCGTCAAACTGCTTTATCAGATGTTCAAGCTGCACAACAAGCATCCGCTACCGATGCAGTATTAAAATTAGCCTTAATTGCCACTATTCCCAGCTTAACAGCCTTTATAGGTCTAATCTTACTAATAGCTTTAATTATTCAGCTTTTACTCAAGGGCAGAGAGTCTATCTTAGCTACAAATGCCCAAAAGCCTTGGTCAACTCCTTGGAATGTGGAAACAATTTTACAGGTTTTTGTCCTGGGATTTTTCTTGATGGGACAATTATTTATACCTGAATTGTTAACCCTCCTCCCTATCTCCCGTTCCTCGGATAATGTGCGAGTTCAGGCTTTTTCTGTCTTGGTGAGTTATGTACTGGTTGCCCTGGGTGCGTTCTCAGTGCTTTATTTTTCTATTAAACGTTATTTTCCCTTACCAGAAGATTGGTTTCGCTTCCGTTTTTTCAGTAATTGGTTTTTCTGGGGACTAGGTGGTTACTGCACAGCTTTACCCATAGTCGTCATAGTATCATTAATCAATCAACAACTATGGAACGGACAAGGCGGAAGTAACCCCCTGTTACAACTGGCGCTAGAAAGCAGAGATGATGTAGCATTGGGGATATTTTTCTTTACTGCGGCCATAGCAGCACCATTTTTTGAGGAATTTCTATTTCGTGGGTTTTTATTACCCTCTCTCACTCGTTATTTACCTGTTTGGGGTGCAATTTTTTTGAGTAGTTTAATATTTGCTGCTGCTCACCTCAGCTTATCCGAAGTTCTGCCATTGACAGCATTAGGCATGGTTTTAGGAATAGTATACACGCGATCGCGCAATCTTCTCGCTCCCATGCTCCTCCACGGACTCTGGAATAGTGGTACTTTGCTCAGTTTATTTCTTTTGGGCAGCAATAATTAAAACCGACAATTACAGTTGAAAAAATCAAAAATATTTGATTATATCGACATATAAATCTGAAATTCTCAAATTTCCAGCAGCGCAACATCACCGCTATAGCAGGTAATAGGTGACAGTTGATAGGGAAACCCAACTTATACCATACCTTGAGGTTTTGGGTTTCTTACCCCCACCTACATCTGTAAAATTAATTTTGCAGATGGGTATAAATCAAAAAAATTCCCGGACATAATAACTATCAACCCGTAAACACTAAAGTAGTATCAGAGATGCTGCCGATTATTCAGGTTAATGATATTCAACTTTGCTGAAGTTGAACATATAAATCTGTAAACAATCTGCACCGAAATTTATCAACTAAATCACTAAATTTTAGAGTGGAAATTTGGGATTTTTGCTTTGAAATTCAAGATTCAAAATCAAATTTGTTTATCTAACCTTCAGAATTCTCTTCTGTGGGTAAATTTCTCATTTACTTAAAATAGAAATACTCTGATAATTACATACATATACAGGAGCTTAACTAAATATGACTAATCTTAACCCATCTCATGCTACCAAACAACTTTTATCTGGGTACTGTGGCATTATTTTGGGGGGATTTGGAATACATAAATTTATTCTGGGTTATGCCCCAGAAGGCTTTATCATGCTAGTTATTTCTGTAGTTGGTGGTTCTCTCACTTACGGATTTACACTCATAATTATGCAGCTTGTAGGGTTAATTGAAGGCATGATTTACTTGAACAAAAACCATGAAGATTTTGTTAATACCTACTTTGTTAATAAACAGGGTTGGTTCTAAAAAGTTTCAGGAGTCAGGAGTCAGGAGTTTTTTATTTTGGATTTTGGATTTTGGATTTTGGATTTTGGATTGTTTTTGTCAACTCCAATCTAAAATCTAAAATCTAAAATTTTTCTCCCCTATTCCCTATTCCCTATTCCCTATTTTCTGAAAATATGCCAACACTCAAATCTAAGCATCTAACTTCCCTAATCTTATTAACACTATCTATGGTGTATTTCACCACTACATCCCATTGGGAAATTAACTATTTCTACAAAAGTATAATTTTCATGTTGCCTATACAACTTGTATCTGTGATATATTTGACCTATGGGCGCTGGATTCGTTGACAGTCTGTGACAAATCTCACTAAATATTTTAAGTAAGCATTCAGCCATCATTTTCCATCGGTTTCCGTCAGTACCTGAAATATTGAAATACCAAGAGTAAAAAGAAACAGATGCAGATAACATTCCTGAAATTAAAATTTCTGAATCTTTGTTATTACTGCTATTAGCTGATTACTGATTACTGATAGCTGAATGCTTACTATTTTAATTTCTTAAATAAATACTATCACAGTTGGTCATAGTTCCAGATTTCGCCTACTCTCAAAGTAGAACTGCCTTTTTTTAGGCATTGCATTTTTGTAGCGAATCTCATAACTTGTCATGCAACTTGTTCCTGAAACTAAACTTACCCCAGAAACCGCCCTCTCCAATAGAGATACCAACTCAGAGAAAATTATTTTAGATGTAGGGGGTATGAAGTGCGCTGGCTGTGTGAAAGCAGTAGAAAGACAGCTAACCCAACATCCAGACGTTAAAAATGTCTGCGTCAACCTAGCTACAGAAGTGGCAGTTATAGAAGCAGAAGTTGGTGCTGTAGATGCCGATGCACTGGCACAAGCATTAGCACAAACATTAACAGCTACAGGTTTTCCTTCTCAACCCCGCACAGCGAAAACTCAAGCAGGGAAGGAAAAATCTGATCCAGACGCAAAACAGCGTCAGGAAATGCAAGCGGCTTTCCAACAATTAGTAGTTGCTTTTGTATTATTGTTATTTTCAGGCATAGGACATTTTGGTGGTTTTATTTTCCCAATATTGAATAACATCTGGTTTCACTGTGGACTAGCAACAGTAGCATTACTCATTCCTGGTCGTCCCATTATTATAGATGGCTGGCAAGGTTGGCGACGGGGAGCGCCAAATATGAATACCTTGATCGGTTTGGGAAGTCTCACAGCTTATATTGCTAGTTTGGTGGCGCTGTTGTTTCCCCAAATGGGTTGGGAATGCTTTTTTGATGAACCAGTGATGATGCTGGGTTTTATTTTGCTGGGAAGAACTTTAGAAAAACAAGCTAGAGGACGCGCTGCATCTGCATTTCGGCAATTATTAGCACTTCAACCTCAGATAGCTAGATTAATTGTTAACCCAGACTCAGAGAAATTAGTAGCAGGGGCAAATATTATTGAAATACCAGCCGAACAAGTGCGAGTTGGTGAATGGTTACAGGTGTTACCAGGTGATAAAATACCTGTTGATGGCGAGGTGCGCTTTGGACAAACAACGGTAGATGAGTCAATGTTAACTGGTGAAGCAGTACCAGTGATGAAGCAACCAGGAGATGCTGTTGCAGCGGGAACTATTAACCAGTCTGGTGCGATCGCTATTCAAGCAACCAGAACCGGCGATGATACTACTTTGGCGCACATTGTCGCTTTGGTAGAAACTGCCCAAACTCGCAAAGCACCTGTTCAGAAATTAGCAGATACGGTTGCTGGTTATTTTACTTATGGCGTTTTAACAGCTTCTTTACTAACTTTTCTGTTTTGGTACTTTTTTGGTACTCACATTTGGCCAGAGGTGAATATTATTTCCAATGGCATGGAAATGATGAGTCATGCAGCACATCATCAAGCCGTCAAAATTCAACATTCTTCACTTTTAATCAGTTTAAAATTAGCGATCGCTGTAATGGTCGTTGCTTGTCCCTGTGCTTTAGGACTCGCTACCCCCACAGCTATTCTTGTCGGTACTGGGATGGGTGCAGAACGCGGTTTATTAATCAAAGGTGGTGACGTTTTAGAAAAAGTCCACCAGCTAAATACCGTAGTTTTTGATAAAACTGGCACACTCACCACAGGCAATCCCACAGTTACAGACTGTTTACCATTTACAGACTTAGAACCATCCTCACTTCTGCAACTAGCAGCAGCAGTAGAAAGCGGGACCTATCACCCCCTAGCTAAAGCCATTGATCAAGAAGCAAAGCGGCTAAATTTATCCATTCCCCATGCTTTAGACTTTCATACTGAACCAGGAATGGGTGTATCCGCTGTAGTAGAAGGGAAAAACGTACTCTTAGGTAACTGGGAATGGTTAAACTGGCAGGGAATTACTATCAGTGAAACTGCCCAAGAACACGCACAAAGACTAGCGGAACAGGGGAAAACAGTTATTAGTGTTGCAGTTGGTGATAATTTAGTTGGATTAATTGCCGTCAGTGATACCCTCAGACCAGATGCAAAAGCAACAGTAGACAAATTGCGTCAGATGGGTTTGCGAGTAATTATGCTGAGTGGTGATAGATTAGAAGCTGCGAATGCGATCGCTCAACAACTCGGACTCAACAGCACCGATGTCATGGCAGGTATTCCCCCAGCGAAAAAAGCCAGCACCATCCAAGCTCTTCAAACTGGGGAGATAAGTAAAACCACTAGCGTTGCTATGGTAGGAGATGGCATTAATGACGCTCCCGCATTATCTCAGGCAGATGTCGGCATTGCTTTACATTCTGGAACAGATGTAGCTATGGAAACAGCCGAAATTATATTAATGCGTGATAGTCTTTCTGATGTTGTGGAATCAATACAACTCAGCCGTGCCACTTTCAACAAAATACGTCAAAACTTGTTTTGGGCTTTTGCATATAATACAATTGGTATTCCCTTAGCAGCCGGTGTTTTACTACCCCATTTTGGTTTTGTTCTTAGCCCCTCCAGCGCCGCTGCCCTCATGGCTTTTAGTTCAGTTAGTGTTGTCACCAACTCCATTTTATTACGACGCTTTACCCATTGACTGTAAAATTAGCACTGGGAGGTAGTATGTCAGGACAAAATCTAAGTAGGGTTTGCTGAATAAACTGAAAACCACGATGAATAAAGAGTTTGAGGGTGATAACAAAGAAAATAGGTGGAAGGTTTTGGAAACTATGAGTAGGAAAACCTTGCACTTTGTTGGTTTTTACCTCGTTTCCAAATACAAAAAACTCCTTGATATCCTTAAACTCCTGACTCCTTGATAGCGACTTGTACTGAGCCTGTCGAAGTAAGCGTGGCGTTAGCCTCCTAGTTATGCAAGAAAGACTCTCAAATTAGAATAACAAGATAGTCCGCAAAAGTCCTAGATAATAATTAGGAACTTGGGTTAATAGATAAAAGCCGACTCTATCAGACTTGAAGATCCGACTTTTCCGACTAGACAAACTCCTATGAAGAATTATAAAAATTCAGTAGTTGTGAAACAATAAACACAAAAAGCTTTTTTGTATGAAGAAACCGACTCTTGACTCCTATTCCTAATTAGCAACTTGGGTTATTATTATAATCAATAAAATCACTAAGTTCGGATTTTTCTCAATTTACCGTTGTTAAAACTCAAAACAATAAAATTCTTTTTTACTCATCAAAGTGTGATAATATGCTTTTATAAAATAGCCTTACATTAATATATTTAAGTGAATATACGGATACCAAATCAAAGAAAAAACCGTATTATTATGTAAACATTGATGTTTAAAATATTCCTCAAATTTTACCTTAACTTAAAGAACAGGATTATGATGATTGGAGATAAAGCTCAAATACTAAAAAATAACCATAGTGTAAAATTTATATCTGACTTTGGATTTTTTACGCAAGCATCTACCATCAAATCTATATGATACTCAATACCAGTAGCTGGGATGATGATTTACCTCCAGATCCCGAAGAAATATATCAAGATTTACTCTGCGCTCTGGATAGAAAATTAGGATTTGGGTTATATTTTATACAATGCACTCCTGTGGAATCAGATTGTTTTATACATAAAATTCCCCAGGATCTTCCGCATAAAAATATTGCTGTATTACGCTTGCTAGAACCAGTGGATAAGCTATATCAGCAAGTAGCGAATTATATTCAAGGTCAAACAGTTGACATCTTATTAGTTAAAGGTTTGGAATATTCCTTGTATAAATATGAAAAAAGAAACTTTGGCGAAATAACTGAAGGTCAGTTTAACAATTTAACTAAAGTACCACCAATACTAAATCATCTTAACCAACAAAGAGAAAGATTTAGGGATGATTTTCCCTTTTGCTTTGTATTTTTATTGCGTTCATTTTCACTCAGCTATTTAATCCATCGCGCTCCTGATTTTTTTGATTGGCGTTCTGGAGTATATGAATTACCAACTACACCAGAATTAGTTGAAGAAGAATCACGTCGTCTTTTACTAGAAGGAGACTATGAAAAATATCTACAACTTACTTCAGAAGAAAAAATTGAAAAAGTTCTAGAAATTCAAGAACTTCTGGCAGAAAAGCATCAAACAGATAGTAATAGAGCAAGTTTGCTTTTTGAATTGGGAAATCTACTTTATTCTGCTGGTGAATATGAAACTGCAATTACATTCTATGAACAAGAATTAAAATTTAAACCTGATGATCATTTTGCTTGGTACAACCGTGGTCATGCACTCTTGAATTTAGGATGCAACGAAAAAGCAATCTCATCTTATGAAAAAGCTTTAGAATTTAAGCCTGATGATCCATATTTTTGGTACAACCGAGGTAATGCTCTGCTGAACTTAGGACGTAATGAAGAAGCACTTTCTTCTTATGAAGAAGCTTTAAAATTTAAGGTAGACTACCCATATTTTTGGTATAATAAAGGTAATGCATTACGAAATTTAGGACGCAATGAAGAAGCAATTTCATCTTATGACCAATCTCTCAATTTAAGACCCAATGATTGTTTTACTTGGAATAATCGTGGTATCGCATTTCGGAATTTAAACAGATATGAAGAAGCAATTTTTTCTTATAAACAAGCTTTAAAAATTAAACCTGATGACCACTATGCTTGGTACAATTTGGGTATCGCACTCCGCAAGATAGGATGTAATGAAGAAGCTGTTTTCTCTTATGATCAAGCTTTAAAAATTAAACCTGATGATCATTATGCTTGGAACAATCGAGGTAATGCACTGGATGATTTGGGACGTATGGACGAAGCTCTGTTCTCTTATGATCAAGCATTAAGAATAAAACCTGATGATAAATATGCTTGGTACAATAAAGCTTGTTGTTATGCTATTCAAGGTAGTATTGAGCAAGCACTAGAAAACTTGGAGCAAGCAATTAATCTCAGACCTGAAGAGTTTGCAACAATGGCCAACGCTGATCCTGATTTTCATTGTATTCGAGAAGATGCACGTTTTCAAGATTTAATACGTAGGGGTATGATGAATTAAATTTGATTACTTTAAAATTAAAATCTTTTGGTGAATTTATTATGAAAATATTTTTTGATCAGGTACTTGCATTTGTCGTCCATATATGTGTATACATTTTTGCTAAAATTTTCACTGTGGAGATTTTAAATATCTGACATTGTTAGCTTCTAACATTAAAATTATATCGCTTGCTTTTTATTGCTGACTTCATCTAACTTTTTAGCATCATCAGAACTGCATCAACTAAGTTGTTTACCTATGTCCAACAATACTGAATTACTCAAAAACCTCTATAATGCTTTTAACCCATTCCAACCCTTACCCGCAGGTGATCCTAACTATGTAGACTGTCAAGATGTGCGAGGAGAAGCAGATATTTTAGAAGAATTGGGAAATCGTATTCAGTTAGCAAATCAAAATACTTGTCAATTATATTCTGGACATAGAGGAGCAGGTAAATCTACGGAATTACTCAGACTCAAGGAATATTTGGAAGCAAGACAATGTTATGTAGTTTATTTTGCTGCGGATGAAGAAGATATAGATTCAGAAGATGCTCAATATACAGATATTCTCTTGGCTTGTACTCGGAGATTACTAAAAGATTTACGCGCAATTGGTAATCCTCAACCTGTGCTTAATTGGCTCAAAGATCGTTGGCAAGATTTGAAAGATTTGGCGCTAACTGAAATTCACATCGAGGATATGAATGTAGAAATGCAAATTAGTCAGTTTTCCAAATTAACAGCAAATTTAAGAGCAGTGCCGGCACTAAGGCAGCAAATACGAGAAAAAGTTAATCCCCATACGGTGACTTTGATTAAGGTTTTAAATGAGTTTATCGCCGATGTGAAAAAGCGCCTACCTGCTCACTGCACCCAACTGGCAGTAATTATTGATAACTTAGATAGAATGGTGTTAGTTCAAGATGGCGATCGCACCAATTATGAAGAAGTTTTTTTAGACCGCTGTGAACAACTGAAAGCCTTAGATTGCCATTTAATCTATACTGTACCCATTGCTATGGTCTATTCTGCCAGGGCTACAGACCTGCGTGATATATATGGTGATCCGCAAATTTTACCAATGCTAATGGTACGCACTCCTAGAGGAGAAATATATCAACCAGGGCTAAAAAAAGTTAAAGAGGTCATTTCCCGGCGTATCAGGCAGTTTGCACCAGATAAACCACTAGAAACGGAAATATTTGACAGTTCTCAAACCCTAGAACGACTTTGTTTGATGAGTGGAGGTCACGTCAGAAATTTGCTATTGTTGACTCAGGATGCCATTGGACGCACTCAAGATTTGCCAATTTCCGAAAGAGCAGTTCGACGCGCCATTACTCAAGCTGGAGATACTTACCGCCGCGCTGTGGAAAACCATCAATGGAGTTTATTAGCAGAAGTCTCCCTTTCTAAGCGTATCATCAACGATGATCAATATCGGAGTTTGATGTTTAATCGCTGCCTGTTAGAGTACCGCTATTTGGATGAAGAAGGGGAGATGCAGCGTTGGTATGATATTCACCCACTGATTCAAGGTATTCAGGAATTTAAAGAAGCTGTAGAAAATCTCCCATGAATTTAGATTTTAGTGACTGGGATCAAGACGTACCCCCAGAAGGATACGAAGAATATCAAACTTTGATCAACGCTCTGAAACGCAAAAATAACAATGAGTTTGGCTTATTGTTTGTTGAGTGTAAACCCCTGGAGGCTGAGAAAATTTTTTCTCGGATTCTCCATGATATACCAGAGAAAAAACTAGAAATTTTACGTCTAGTTGAGCCAGTTAATACTTTATATGAGCGAGTTTTGAATCTCTACATCCATCAGCAGTTTGATATTTTATTTATCAAAGGTTTAGAATATTCGATCTATAAGTATGAAAAAGAAAAGTTTGGCGAAATCACAGAAACCCATGCTCATGATTTAAGCAGTGTTCCCCCAATTTTAGATCACTTAAATAAACTGCGAGAGAGTTTTAGAGATAATATCCCCATTACCTTTATTTTTTTGGGACGACCTTTTTTAATTGATTATTTTATTCATCGCGCCCAGGATTTTTTTGATTGGAAATCATCAAATGTCTTGAAGTTAACAACAGTACCAGATTTAGACTTAGAAGCATCAGCTAGTAGTTCTGGGTGGAAGTCACAAGTCCCTGTTTCCGACCAGTATTTCCGTAGCTTATGGTGAACTACAGACTGACACCGTTTTTGTTAAAATAAAAATATAAAATAAATCGGGGGGGCCAGTTTACTGGTCATAAGCGCCTATAGAGACTATCTTCGGAAATCTCCAAGGTTTAAAGTCCAGCCAGCTCAAGCAACTACAGCGGCTGTACCACCAGCGTATATCGGGCGATCGCATGACAACACCGGAGTTCGCCCAAAGGCTGGCAGCAATTAGTACGGAAATAAATCAACCTGTATGTGCCTACCTCAACCGTCGCGGACAAGTGATCCGGGTAGGGGTAGGCAATCCACGTCAAACCCAAATCCCACCCCTAGAACTGCCCCGTTATGGTGCAGAACGGTTGAGCGGTATTCGTTGTATAGCCACCCATCTCAAAGCAGAACCACCGAATGAGGCGGTACTGACAGCAATGGCGCTACAACGCTTAGATGCTCTAGTAATGCTGAATATTACCGGCACAGGATTTACCCGTCGGGGTGGGGGAGCGACTGGGTACGTAAAAGAAGCTTATTTGGCTCATTTGGTAGCCAATAGCAGACAGTTAGTTTTAACTCAGTCATCAGGAATGAGTATTCCAGATTCCGCCTTATATTCCAGCGTATCGCCACCTCTGAGTTTAGATGCGATCGCCGAACAGGATTTTCTGGACTTGGTAGAAAGTCTAGAAGAAGAATTTCAGAGAGAATATATCGCTCAGGAAGTAGACGCAGACCATGATCGGGTGGTCATTGTTGGGGTACAAACCAATGATATGACACCCCAACAATTTCAAGACACCATCGCCGAACTAGCAAGGTTAGTAGATACGGCTGGGGGTGATGTCTTGCAGACCCTACAACAAAAGCGATCGCGCATTCATCCCCAAACAGTAATAGGTGAAGGTAAAGTCCAAGAAGTAGCTTTAACTGCCCAAACCTTGGGAGCAAATCTTGTGGTTTTTGATCGTGACCTTTCACCCGCTCAAGTCCGCAATCTAGAAGCGCAAATTGGTGTCAGAGTTGTTGATCGCACAGAAGTAATATTAGATATCTTTGCCCAACGCGCCCAATCAGGTGCTGGTAAATTACAAGTAGAACTAGCGCAGCTAGAATATATGCTGCCACGACTCACAGGACGAGGCAGAGCCATGTCCCGACTAGGGGGTGGGATCGGGACTCGTGGACCCGGTGAAACCAAACTAGAAACAGAACGGCGAGCTATTCAAAGGCGAATTTCCCGACTACAACAAGAAGTTAACCAACTGCAAGCTCATCGTTGTCGGTTACGTCAGCGGCGACAACATCGGGAAGTTCCTTCTGTGGCCTTGGTGGGTTATACCAACGCGGGCAAGTCTACCTTGCTCAACGCCCTCACTAACGCCGAAGTTTATACAGCCGACCAACTGTTTGCCACCCTTGATCCCACCACCCGCCGTCTGATTATTGCTCATGCGGATACAAATGAACCCCAGGAAACCTTAATTACAGATACTGTAGGGTTTATTCATGAATTACCAGCTTCTTTAATGGATGCTTTCCGCGCCACTTTGGAGGAAGTTACCGAAGCAGATGCCCTACTACATTTAGTAGATTTGTCTCATCCTGCTTGTTTGAGTCATATTCGGTCAGTTCGGGATATTCTTGCCCAAATGCCCATCACTCCTGGTCCAGCATTAGTTGTATTTAACAAGATCGATCAAGTCGATACTGAAACTCTGGCTTTAGCGCGAGAAGAATTTCCTTTAGCTGTGTTTATATCAGCCAGTCAACGTTTAGGTTTAGAAACACTACGTCTGCGCCTATCCCAGTTGATTCAATATGCAGTAGACGGCGGTTGAGCTTGAAAATTTTAGATGTTGGATTTTGGATGATTTGCTGGTAGCTCTTGCATCGTTCTGGCCAAGGATGAGACAGAAGCTACCTTTTATAATTGAAAAGTATTTGCTCAACTTGAGGATGTTATGACTGCCAAAGTAGAAATTTACACTTGGAGTACCTGCCCATTTTGTAACCGTGCCAAAAACCTACTATTAAATAAAGGCGTTGATTTCATCGAATACAACATTGATGGAGATGAGGTAGCAAGAAATGAAATGGCTCAAAGAGCAAATGGAAAGCGTTCTCTGCCTCAAATTTTTATCAATGATGATCACATAGGTGGTTGTGATGATATCTACGCTTTAGACCGCAAAGGCCAACTGGATGCTCTTCTTGCCGGTTCTAAGGTTTAGGTCAAGCGTCTTGAGACTCCCCCACCAACCTAATGGTGTAGCGGGAGATTCAAGTTTTTTCATAAACCTGCTTTTTGGAACTATAAGTACCAACGAGTATGAAAGTATCCCCGGCAGCGTGTACAGGCATTTATTTGAATACTGGCATCCTTAAATCAGCTTTGCCCGCACTTCATCACCCGTTAAACCCTGGGTTGTAACGTGATTTTTAGATCCATAACAATTAAATTTTTTTTGATAATTGAGGTATAAAGGGTGAAACTGGTTTTTATTATTGATCCCATCCATCAGCTTGACCCTTGCCATGATACGAGTGTTGCGCTCATGGAAGCGGCGCAAATTCTGGGTCATGAAGTTTGGATAACCCAAGCTAATTTGTTGAATGTTGTGGATAGCAAAGCTTGGGCTGTTTTACAGCAAGTAGAACTTGTACCAGTGGAATTAATAGAGGGACGTTGGGTAGCCGCAAATCCTTGGTATAAGTTAGGTTCTAGCGTCTTCACTGCTTTGGAGTCAATGGACGCTGTATTTATGCGGACAGATCCACCAGTAAACGATTCCTACCTCTATGCTACTTATATTTTGGATTACATTGACCAAAATAAAACCCTGGTAATTAACAACCCCAATGGTATCAGAGCCGCAAATGAAAAAATGTATGCCTTGCAATTTACTCAAGCCATCCCTGAAACCATTGTGAGTGCTGATAAAAAGGTGATCCGCCAATTTGTAGAAGCTAAGGGTGCAACAGTTCTCAAACCATTGGGTAACAAAGCTGGGGAAGGGATTTTATTTTTACAATCAGGCGATCGCAATTTTAACTCAATAGTCGAACTCAGCACCCTCCAAGGTCGATTACCAGTAATGGTACAAAACTATTTACCCGCAGCTAAGGACGGAGACAAGCGAATTATCTTGCTCAATGGCGAACCCATTGGGGCGCTCAATCGCCTTTCTAGTGGCAGTGATTTTCGCAATAATATGGCCACGGGTGGTACTGTTGCTAAAACAGAAATTACCGCAAGAGAACAGGAAATTTGCACCTTATTAGCCGACAAACTGCGTCAAGACGGCTTGATTTTTGTCGGTATTGACGTGATTGGTGGCTACCTCACAGAAGTCAACGTTACCAGCCCCACCGGAATTCGAGAAATTGATCGCCTCGATGGGACTCACCTTGCTCATCAGGTTATTCAATGGCTAGAGCAGGTGACAGGTGACTGGGGAAGAAAATTTTAGATTTTAGATTTTAGATTTTAGATTGGAATTGACAAAAACAATCCAAAATCCAAAATCCAAAATCCAAAATTGAATTACCAATTAATAGAAAAAAACTCCAATAAAATATGGGGTAGGCAACTAAATTGCGGACCCCTATCCTGGTGATAAACCTAAAACTAAGAAATTGTATAAAGCACAAACGCCAGAACTGAGACTGCAAACTTAATCTAAAATCTCAAATCTACAATTACTTAATTTTTGGGTGGTGTGCGTCGTCGTTGGAGAAAATCAGGAATATCTAAAATCGGTTTTTCTTTAGGTTCAGGAGTTGAGGTTGGTTGATTAACAGTTGGTTGATTAACTGTCGGTTGTACTCCTGGCTTCCTGGGAGATGGAGTCACTACTCTGGGAGTGGTAACAGTTTGTTGTGGCGCAGCTTGAATTTCTCCGGTAAACCCAGTCGCAATCACGGTAATTCTGACTTCTCCTTGCAGTCTGTCATCAATCACTGCGCCGAAAATAATATTGGCATTGGGATCAACCACCTCATAAATTGTTTCCGCAGCCGCATTCACTTCATGCAGGGTGAGATCACTACCACCAGTGATGTTGAAGACAACTCCTCTAGCACCTTCAATAGAACATTCTAATAATGGTGAGGAAATCGCGGCGATCGCTGCTTCTCTAGCTCTAGATTTACCAGAACTCACACCAATTCCCATTAACGCTGATCCTGCATCTGCCATGACTGCCCGCACATCGGCAAAGTCCACATTCACCAACCCAGGAATCGTAATAATATCAGAAATACCCTGTACCCCTTGACGCAACACATCATCAGCATAACGAAAGGCTTCTTGTACAGGTGTTTGTTCAGGAATCACCTCCAACAACTTATTGTTAGGGATAATAATCAGAGTATCAACCCGACTTTTTAATCCTTCAATACCCTGCTCGGCTTGGCTAGTGCGTCGCCGTCCTTCAAATACAAACGGACGGGTCACTACACCCACAGTCAAAGCGCCCATTTCCTTGGCCACTTCCGCCACAATTGGCGCAGCACCCGTACCCGTACCTCCACCCATACCAGCGGTGATAAATACTAAATCAGCACCTTCTAAAGCGGTAGCAATTTCATCACGAGATTCTTCCGCTGCCTTTTGACCAATAGCGGGATTACCCCCCGCACCTAAACCCCTGGTCAGTTTTTGCCCAATTTGCAAACGACTGGGAGCGCCAGCCAAAGTCAAGGCTTGGGCATCGGTGTTAATTGACCAAAATTCCACCCCAGAAACATCAGATTCAATCATGCGGTTAACAGCATTGCCACCGCCTCCACCAACACCAATAACTTTAATATTGGCGACTCGTCCCGGAACAATTTCACCAATGCGGCTATTTTCCGTAATTTTTTTACTGTCGTTACCTTGGGCAAAGTTTAGCCCAGAACTACCAAAGGGATTATTAGAGTTAACTGGCAAAGATAACCCTGTTTGTCCCACAGATTGGGCATTTTTATAAGTAAGCTCTTGGTTATTATCAAATGTCATTGGCTTGATGAAGGTAGATAAACGACTTGTTTTGGTGTTATTCACCTAAGATTCAACTATAGTTGAGTTGGAGACTGTCACCGTCTATGACAATCAATGTTTTTTATTGTTTTGCTGTGTAAAATCTAGACAAATCTAGACTTTTACTTCTTACTCAAGGGAAGCATGGGAGCGGTTATCCCTCTGTAAGTCTCTGTAAGTTTTGGCGCTGTCTGCGAGACGTGATCATAATTAGTTATGGGATCATTTGGCAACTTAGGCGATCGCCTATGGCTTAGAGCAAACTGGGCTGTCAGCACTGCGCTCCTCGCAATCGCATAACTAATTCTAGAAAAGTATACCTACATTGTCCGAAAATCGGTTTATATAACTTGATCTAGACATTAAGATTTTCTATACTATGTTGCTAAATTTTCCCAGTATTGCTCTGTGAATTTGATGCTCAATATCCGATACAAAAAAGCTAACTAGGGGTTGCTGAGAAAGTCTTGTCGTGATGACAGGTGCTACGCCACGGTGCTACGCCACGGTGACAGTTTCAAGAGTTGGATAGGAACGATTTTTCCTTTGAGTAGCAATTAAATGCAAGGTTTTTAAGTTTCCACCCCGTAAAAGCTTGCACTTTTTTAACTTCCAGCAGGCTAAGACCCTTTACCTGTAATCTTTTCATGTTTATTCAGCAAGCCCTAACTAATGCTAAAAAAAGTCGGCTTTTTCTTCCTGTTTCACCCTAGCAGTGTCGGCACTATCTAGTCCACAGGCTAACACGATCAATCTGACCGCTTCTTTTTTTAAATTAATCGCAGCGTTTAAATCTCTGTCACATTCAAAACTACAAGCGTGTCTGGCTACTCCTGCGTGTTGCGCCAGTAGTAGTTGTTGTTGCTTGTTAACTTTGAGTTGGGTTTTGAATCCTAGTAGCATACAGTGATTTTACTGTAATTCTGTCACAAAGCGAAAAGATGACAGGAAATGTTCAGCAAATGTGAGTATTTATTAGTATTAGTTAAGAAAACAGTAGACTGCTACTAACCCTTGATTTTTTATCGACCTGCATAAAGATGATCTCCAAGAAGTTTCTATTATTTATCCTGCCATTTTAATCAAAAGTTCATGCCAATTTTTATTTCAATGGTGCGAACCGTAAAACTAACTAATATTTTTATCATTTTTATCCTCAAAAACTGGTTTCTGTACTCAAACAGGCTCAAGCTTGTTAGGTATCTGGGAAGTTAATTTGTTATTTTTGGTTCATTTGTACTAAAGGTCGGTCAGGATTTTTAATATCAATATAGGCTAATTGTTTGGGCTTGAATTTGGCTGGTAAATGCCGCATTTGCACAAGTAACTGGATTTTTTCCGGTAATTGAGCATTAGGAACACCAAGATGGACATTTCCTAATTCTGTTTTCAAAATTAAATTTGTGGGATCTTGGCAATCAATTTCCATCACTTTAACAGAACTCTGACTGACAGCTTGATAAAGTTCAGTCCAATAGGGGCAATATTTTTCTGGTGAACCAAGAACTTTGAGGGTAGGCAATTTACCTGTGGGGTTAAGTGCAGTGTATTTTGCTAGAGGAATCAAAGCGCCACTAGCATCTAGTAAACTGACATCATCCTGTTTGCTTCCAGCAGAAGTATTTTGCAAACATGAAGATGTTGCTTGTTTGCCAGAGTTTGCCGAAGATTGAGGCTGAGTATTGCAACTGGTTGTGCTTTGTTTTGGTAGGGTGTGAATCACTGCCACTGGTAATCTCTCTTGAATTTCAATCATTAAACCAGGAGGAAACAGACGACGGCTGACAGTGGCTTGTGCAATAGCGGGTTGTGCTTCTAAAGTTTCGGCAATTGCAGAAGGTTCTATTCGCCACAAAGATTGGGGATAGGACAGCGCCAACAGCGACTGAATGGTTTCCTTGGATAATAATTGATTGCCTGATTTCAGGACTATTTGTGCAGGTGTTTTTAACACCCACATTGGTTGGAGTGTTACCCAGAGCAATCCACCTGCTAGACTACTGGCAGCGAGTGTTCGCCAAATAGTGTGGATGATTTTTATTTGCTGCTGCCTACGTAATTTTTTACGGCGTTGAGCTAAATTCTTACGGGAAACTGATACTATACCGGACATGAAAACCCCTTTCTGGTTTGAGTCTAATTCCTGAAAACCACGGTGCTTGGTGATTGGTAAACTCTTGAGCTTACCATTCTAACCAGTTATCAGTATCACAGGAGTCGTTAGTGTTGTGGATAACAGGAGTTTTTTCATTACTTTCTACTGGTAAATTCACTAGAAATTCTTGTAATCGCATACGTTCAATATAAGGCCAACCTCCCTCAGACTCAATATCTCTGAGCAGTGCGTAGAGTCTTTGGCGGTTATCGGGCAAACTATCTTGAAAAATTCCATCACGAATCTCTTTATGTAACTTTTCCAATTGTCTCAGCAAAGATAATAATGCTGTAACATTGCCTTGACAAGCGTGGGCTGCATCTTGTACCGCAGATGCGATCGCTTGCAACTTAGCAGATAAATTCCCCGATGGCAAATTTTGGTCATTGTTCATGTAATTTTCTGCTGCTGTTCTATAAAAGTAATACAATACCCGAAACACCCGAAAAAAGGGAGGATGGGCAGGGGTAAGAGCGAAATCACAAAAAGCCAGCGAAAATCAAGCGAAGAACTACTAATGACGAGGCGCTAATTGTCAATTGATTGATGCCAATGTGAATGGTAGTTTGAATATTGTACGTAAATTAATCCCCACAGATTTGATGTGAGGGCTTAGTTACGTTTTAGTAAATTTTGGAAATTCATTTCCGACCAACCAATAGCATCAGAGAAATCTTATGCTTGTTGGCACTATAACTTGGCTGATTTCCCTATCAAACCAGAAATTGTATGTACTAACAATACATATATAATACAGGATAATTGGGGTCATGCCGCTTTTACCTGATGTAAGAGCAAAGCGCGAAGTATAGCCTACTTCGCATTAATAACAGATGCCTTGAGGCGTTTCTGTGTTGTGGTCTACTCATCCATTTAGCCAAACCCTGCCAAATGCCACTCAGTAGACTGTTGGTTTGAAGCTAAGGAAAAAAAGCAACTTCCATCTAACTCTGATGAAAGAAACTGCTGCTTCTGAAGCTAAACCTGAAAACTCAAAACGGAATGCGTTTTATTACGTTTAGTAGAGCCGTTTTACAACTTAAATATTAATGACATTGAGGTTGACCATGAGGTATCGCGCTTTAATAGTTGCATTCTTAGCTTTATGCTTGGGGCTGATAACGGCTTGTAGTGATGCGCCTTCATCTAGCAGCAGAGACTTGCTGACTTACGAACAAATTCGAGGTACTGGCTTGGCTAACAAATGCCCTCAGTTGGCAGAAACAAGCCGTGGTTCTATTGCTTTGGATAACGGTCAGTTCTACACCATCAAAGAACTGTGCTTAGAACCTACCAATTACTTTGTCAAGGAAGAACCTGCTAACAAACGGCAAGAAGCTGAATTTGTAGCTGGTAAATTGGTGACTCGTAACACATCCACTATTGATCAAGTACAAGGTGATTTAAAAATCAACCCAGATAACAGTCTGACCTTTGTAGAAAAAGATGGTCTTGATTTCCAAGCTATCACAGTCAAACTTCCTGGTGGTGAACTGGTACCTTTCTTATTCACTGTCAAAAACTTGATTGCACAAACACAGCCTAATTTGACCAGCATTAATACTTCTACTGATTTTGAAGGTAAGTTTAAAGTTCCTTCTTATCGTGGTGCTTCTTTCCTAGATCCCAAAGGTCGTGGTGTGGTCAGTGGTTATGATAATGCTGTGGCATTACCAGCCCAAGCCGACGATGATGATTTGACACGAGCTAATGTGAAGCGTACAGAAATCCTCAATGGCAAGATTTCTTTACAAGTAGCTAAAGTAGACAGTTCTACTGGCGAAATAGCTGGTACTTTTGAAAGTATACAGCCCTCTGATACAGATTTGGGTGCTGGCGAACCTAAAGAAGTTAAGATTCGTGGTTTATTCTACGGTCGCGTAGAAACAAATCGCGGTTAAATTCCTGTTGTTATAGCAGGAGTCAGGAGTAAAACCCTTTTTTAGTAGGAGTTTCATGATTAATTGATGTCCTAACTACTCTGTCTACAGCTATAAAAAAATTCATCCAACTGCCCTGCTTTTTGAGAGGGTAGTTGGTTTTTTTTAGACTGGTAAACTTTTGGCTGATTTCTCATCACCTGTGATTTTTCCGTAAAAAAACAGTTGTCAAATTCATGTTTTGGGAAATTAGATGAATTTATTAAAATTAAATACGTACTATTACTAATCAATAATTTTTATTAATTTAGAAAAATAATAGATAGAATTTTTGGCTATTTATCAGTACATTTCATATTGCATTTATTAAGTTACGTACTATCCCGGTTTGACATTAGGGAAAGAATTGTATATTTTGATTCTATGCAAGTTGTTTAATAAGCTACAACAGACCAAATTGACTTCGATCACTAAAAAGCAACTCTGCTGAAAATCGCCCTAGATTTTCAACCCATGCTCAAAATCTTTTCTAGCCAAAAATTTTAGTCTGCCTGATGGCTTTATGAGTTGTTCAAGAACGTGCATATCTGCCTATAGCGCGTCTAAAAATTAAGTTTAGGAGCGATTAATAAACACTCTATTTGCTAAATCCTGAATGTGCTATGCCTACTACAGCCACGAACGAACTAAAACATGAAATTTCACAGTTGTTGCGAGAATATGAGCAATGTCCCTCAGAACGCCTTCGTAATCAACTGGTGAAACTAAATTTTGGGCTGGTGAGAAAAGAAGCTCACTACTGGATAAATCAATGTCATGAAAGCTATGAAGATTTGATCCAAGTCGGCTGTTTGGGTTTAATTAGAGCTATTGAGAAATTTGAACTTTCTAAAGGACACGCCTTTAGTTCTTACGCTATTCCTTACATTCGTGGGGAAATTCAACATTACCTCCGGGACAAAGGCGTAACCATGCGGATACCCCGGCGCTGGTTAGCACTGCAACAGCAAGCCATAAGTGTTTCCCGTTCTTGGCGGGAAAAATACAACCGCCAACCGACTGATGCAGAAATAGCTGCTGCATTGGAAATTTCTCAAAGTGAATGGCAGGAAATTAAATTAGCATGGGTGAATCGCTCTCCCCTGAGTTTGGATGTACCCATACAGGATGGAGAAGAAGGATCTACCAGTTTGGGGGAATTGGTTCCCGATTCCAATTACCGCAGCTTTCAATTAGCGCAAGAAGACCAAATCAGATTACAACAAGCATTAGTACAGTTGGAAAACCGCACCCGAGAAGTTTTAGAATGCGTGTTTTTACATGATTTGACACAGAAGCAAGTTGCAGAACATTTAGGAATTAGTGTAGTTACTGTTTCTCGTAAAGTCAAAAAAGGACTGGATATGCTGAAAAAAATCATGGTAGCGCCTGAAAATTAATAGCCAATCCTCTGAAACCATGATTTGCTGGAGTGTTAAAAATAACTCTCGAAATGTACAATTTAGGTTATAAAGGAAACAGACTTGGCCTGTAATCACAATTTCAGGCGTGTTGATTTCCATAAGTAAACTTTCCTATAGCTTTCGAGAACAGCTAATGGGTATAAATTCACAAATTAATTCACAGATTATAGCTGCGGCTATTTTAACTTTGGCGATCGCTGGATGTACAGTTAATGATACGCCAGAAGCTACTAACACTCCTCCAGCATCACAAATTCCCCAAACAGCAGCAAAAAAACCAGAAGAAAAGATACCCTTTGCTGATCCTGTGGTGTCTTCTCAAAAAGATCAAGCAGTAAAAGCAAATAATCCCGGCTTGATTGAATCCACTAAAGGCGATTTGCGCGTGGATTTGGCACAAAAAGGGCGGACTGATCCATTTGCGGAAATTATTAAACCGATAGGAGTACCAATTGCTGCCAATTCTGAGCAAAAAGAAGTTCCTAAACTACCTCCTTTGCCAACTCCGCAACAAACAGGAACAAATCAAGCTCAGGGGAGACAAAATGGCCAGCCTGGTGTACAACTTACTACTCCGCCTCAACCAAAACCTCCTTTGACTCCAGTTTTGCCCACGGTTTTACCTCAAGTTGTGGCTAAAGAGCCTGTTAAGCCTGTGTTACCACCTGCTCCCAAGCCTGAAGATGCTCAAGCGGTTTTGGTCAGTGGTATAGTTGTGATTGGTAAAGAACCCCAGGCAATTATTAAAGTGCCGGAAGAACTTACCAGCCGCTATGTACAAGCTGGGCAAAGATTGGGTAATGGGGTTTTGATTAAACGAATTGAGATGAACAGAGGTTCTAATCCTGTGGTTGTGTTTGAACAGTTCGGAATTGAAGTTGCTAAAGCAGTGGGAGAAAAACCCTCTGCCGAACCTGCAAAGTCTGAACCTGCAAAGTCTGAACCTGCAAAGTCTGAACCTGCAAAGTCTGAACCTGCACAACCCGCCGCTGGGGTTTCCATTTCAATGGGTTTGTAAGAGTTGGTTAGCTATCTGGTTACAGCAGAATATGGCTTGCGCCACGCTTACTTCGACTGCGCTCAGTACAAGTCGCTATCAAGAGTCAGGAGTCAGCAGTCATTTTGTTGTGCAGTTTGTACTTCATTTATTGACAATCTGCTGTAAGTTTATAGATATAACATCAATTCTGGCAATTAAATTTGTTGCATAACCGGAAATGTCCGGTTTTATATTATAGTGATGATTTTATACTTTTTATGAAACCGACTCAACAAAAAATAGAATTTCCTAATTTTCCTTTGGCTGTATATCGAGAAATAGCGGCACATTTGCGGCAGGTGGAAGGGGTTGAAGTGGATTTAATTCCCCAAACTTCTTCAGATTTTGATTATTATCAAAGTCAAATTGCTGGTTTGTCTATTTCTTGCCAACCAAATACTAATGAGGAACAGGTGAAGCAGATTTTAGATTATTATAACAGTCTAAAAAACTTATTCTATAGCTGTTAACCCTTATGGAAATATCCCTGGTTTTCCTACCTGGAAAGTTACGCTTATTTGTTGTTTAATCACCGTAGGTTAAACTAGATGATAGTGAACCAACAGGTATCAGATATGAATCAAAAAGACGATAAAGCTTTATTTCAAAAAAAGGCGTTAAAAAATGCTTCAGGTGCTTTTAAATTTCCTGAAGATTTAACAGCACGTCATCAAATAATTAGCAAATGGGTTGAAGCTTTAAATTCAGGTACACTGGATAAAATCAGCGAAGTTTCTTTACAGGGAAATTTCTTAAAAGAGATATTTCAAGATGTGTTAGGTTATCAATCTGTAATTGATGGAGGTGGTAAAAAATGGGAACTTTACCCAGAGAAAAATATTGCTGATGGTGGGGGTTTTGCTGATGCTGCTTTAGGATATTTTACCGCGACGGAAAATAAAAAAGGTCAGGTAAAATTACAAGGTCAAGTAGTAGCACCTATTGAATTAAAAGGAACTAAAAATAATTTAGATCGTGCTGCATCAGGAAGGGATAAGTCAGCAGTTGATCAAGGATGGCATTATGCTAATTATACCCCTGATTGTCGTTGGATTATTATTTCTAATTACCGAGAATTACGACTATATCATATTAACAAGACTCCTGCTTATTATGAAAGGTTTTTATTATCAGACTTAGCAGATTTTCAGGAGTTTAAAAAATTCTATTTTCTTTTGTGTCGGGAAAATTTCTTACCTATTAAAAATGTCTCTGTAATTGATAGATTATTAACTGCTTCTGATCAAGCACAGGAAGATATTACCAAACAATTATATGAGGAATATAAACAAGTCAGATTAAACATAGTTAAACATTTTCGGTTTATTGATAAATTAGCTATTGTTAACCGTGATGGGGTATTAATTGAAAAAGCACAAAAGACATTAGACAGAATTTTATTCATTGCGTTTTGTGAGGATAGGGGATTATTACCAGAACAGACAATTACTAAAGCTCATGATAGCAGAAATGCTTATAATAATCGTCCGATTTGGGAAATTTATAAAGACGTTTTTCGCTGGGTTGATCAAGGTAATGATGATCCACCAATTCCCGGTTATAATGGTGGTTTGTTTCAACATGATCCGCTATTAGATGAACAGTTGAATATTCCCGATCCTCTATGTAATCAACTGAAAAACCTAACCCGGTTTGATTTTGATTCAGAAGTTTCTGTAGATATTTTGGGGAGAATTTTTGAACAGTCAATTACCGATTTAGAAGAATTAAAAGCAGATGTTTCTCAACAGCAATTCGATAAAAAACAAGGGAAGCGGAAAAAATTAGGGGTGTTTTATACTCCTGCTTATATTACTCAATATATTGTGGAAATTGCGATTGGTGGATATTTACAAAAACGGGAAACCGAGTTAAGACAGCGTTTACAGTTAGCAGAATTTACAGATCCAGAAAAACAACGAGAAAAAGAAATTGAATTTTGGTTAAATTACCGAGATGAGATATTAGTAAAAACGCGAGTTGTTGATCCTGCTTGCGGTTCAGGTGCGTTTTTAATTGCTGCTTTTGATTATTTGCAAAGTCAGTATCAAAGAGTGCATGATAATTTGCGATTTTTGCAATATCAAGATTCAGAAAATCTGGAATTAGATAAAACTATCCTCAGTAATAATTTGTTTGGGGTTGACTTATCTCCTGAGTCGGTAGAAATTACTAAATTATCTTTGTGGTTAAAAACTGCAACTCAGGGTAAAACTTTAACTTATTTGGATGATAATATCAAAGTTGGTAATTCTATTATTGCAGATGCACAATTTACAGATTTACCTTTTATTTGGGAAAGTGAATTTCCTCAAGTTTTTGCTGAAGGTGGGTTTGATGTAGTGATTGGAAATCCTCCTTATATTCGTCAGGAATTGTTATCACCTTTTAAACCTTATTTACAGTCAAATTATCAAACTTATGATGGTGTAGCGGATATCTATATTTATTTTTATGAGAAAGGTTTGAATTTATTGAAACCAGAGGGAATACTTTCTTATATTGTGACTAATAAATGGTTACGTTCTGGTTATGGGGAAGCGTTGAGAAGGTTCTTTTCTCAGTCAAGTGTATTTGAACAAATTATTGATTTTGGACACGCACCAATTTTTGAAGATGCTGATACTTTTCCCTGTATTGTTGCAGTGAAGAAAAACACCCCACCCCAACCC
>NZ_JADEXH010000112.1:0-1176 GCF_015207205.1 Sphaerospermopsis sp. LEGE 08334
TAAGTAAGTCGGCGTGAGAAAACCAAACTATGTAAAGATAAGTAAATACGGAGAAGACATCTACCAAGGTGATAGAGATATGGGTGCTCGTTTGAGGGTATTTTTAACTCGTAAGCAAGACGAAATGCTGTTAAAGCTGAGAACTGTGGATGTGCCACAGAAAGTTAAAGACCGAGCAGAGGTAGTGAGGTTAAATGCACATGGTTGGTACGTGGAAAAAATAGCAAATCATTTTAATTGGACTCCACAAACAATCAGGGAAGTATTACATAAATGGCAGAAACTAGGGCTGGAGGGACTTTGGGAATTACCAGGTAGAGGTGGAAAAACCAAGTACACAGAAGAAGACATAGTTTATCTGGAAGAATGCTTGAAACAAGAACCCCGAACATATAACAGCTGTCAACTAGCTGAAAAACTCAAGAGTGAACGCCAAATTGAAATGAGTCCCGATAGGTTAAGACGGGTACTCAAAAAAAGGGGGTCATTTGGAAACGAGCCAGAAAGAGCCACAAAGGAAAACAAGACCCGAAAACTAGAGAAATTAAGCAAGCAGACTTAGATATGTTGGAATTGTCTGCCGCTGCGGGAGAAATAGACCTGAAATATTTGGATGAATCAGGTTTTTGTATGTGGAGTGAGCCAAGTTATACATATTACCAACGAGGTGAGCAAAAACATTTAGAGCAAACAAAGCGTCGTGGACGCAGATTAAGCATAATTGGGCTTCTTCAACCTTTAATCAGCTTTGTTTACGGCTTAGTTATTGGCGGAGTGAATCGCAAATCTTATATCCAAATGATGGAGCATGAAGCCCAAGAGGCAGAAAAATTGGGACGTATCAGAGTAATAGTACAGGATAACGGTCCCATACACCGATGCCAAGAAGTAAAACAGTTGTGGTCAAAGTGGGAATGTCAGGGTTTATACATCTTTTTTCTGCCTAAATATTGCTCAGAGATGAACCCAATTGAATTGGAGTGGCAGCATCTGAAAAAAGATGAGCTATCGGGACAAATGTTTGAGGACGAGTTAGACCTTGCTTATGCCGTTATCAATGGGGTGAATGCTAGGGGAGAAACCAGAAAACATAGTACAGAACGTATTAAATTTAACAATAATACTAATTGTTAAATTTCCGTTACATAGTTATAAATTTCCCCGCCGACTTACTTA
>NZ_JADEXH010000113.1:0-1142 GCF_015207205.1 Sphaerospermopsis sp. LEGE 08334
TAGACATATCCGAAAAAGAATCAAATTATGGTATAACAGGATAAAATCGTGTACCTACCCTGAGATTATGAGCAACATAGTTGAGTACATTCATAACAATCCTGAAGAATCACAACGGTTATTAGGGCTGCATTATGAACAGCTAAAACAACTGATAGAGAAAGCAATAGAGCTACATAATAATAAAAAAGAATTAGCAGAATCTAAAAAAGTCAGACTCATTCTGGGAGGAGGTGGACGCAAGCCAAAATTAACCCCAGAGTCGCAAATAATTTTAACATTAACATATTTACGTCATTTGACAACATTTCAGTTACTAGGTATTCAATTTGGCGTAAGTGAGACAACGGCAAATGACACATTTAACTATTGGTTTCCACTACTGGGAGAATTATTACCACCAAGTTTAATATCACAGGTAAAAAAAACTCCAACGACCACGAAATTGTGAAAGAACTGTTAACGGAGTTTGAGTTAATCGTGGATAGCTATGAACAGCCTATAGAAAGACCTTCAGAGCATGAGACACAAAAAAAGTATTACTCAGGTAAAAAGAAAACTCATACTAGAAAAAACCAGCTAATTGTCCTACCAAATGGTAAAGATATTGTAGATATAAAGGCTGGTAAACCAGGTCCTAAAAGTGATATCAGCTTATTTCGTGAAACCTCCCAGGAATTTGAGACCAAACAAAGGTTTAATGGGGATAAAGCTTATGAAGGAGAAGAGTCAATTAAAACCCCTCAGAAAAAACCGAAAAAACAAGAATTAACGCCTGAACAAAATGCGAGAAATAAAGAACTAGCGTCGGAAAGAATTTTTGTTGAACATTTAATTCGTTTAGTCAAGATATTTAGAGTTGCCCAAGAAAGATTTAGATTAAATACCCAGAAATATGAACAAATAATTATGACTATTTGTGGACTTGTAAGATTGCGTATTGGTACTGTTATTTTGTAGCTATAGAAAATTGCAAGTTTCCTGGATAAAATCTACTTCCAGAGGTACTATTTTTTGGCTAATTCCCAATAGCAGGCATCTTCAGCACTGATTCTAGCGTATAATCTGAGTATCTTTGCACTTTACCTTCATTTCCTCAAAAGCAGTTGTGGTGAAGGTTAGATAGTTTTCGGAGATGTCTA
>NZ_JADEXH010000114.1:0-1116 GCF_015207205.1 Sphaerospermopsis sp. LEGE 08334
TGGTATATAGTTGATTGTTCATGCCTATACCAACTATTGTACCGTCTGGCATGACGGTAATACCTAAGACAGAACCACTGTTAGCAATATGTTCCCAATTACTGCTTAAGGTCTTTCTGGTATATAGTTGATTGTTCATGCCTATACCTATCACACCAGGTATGGTTTTCTCACTTGTAGAAATAATTTCTACTACCCATTCATTACCGATACCGGTATTCCAAGATGTAACGCCTTGTGCTGAGTCAGGACGATGTAAGTAATCTCCTTTCCAAGATTTGAGTTGAATTTTGTTCTCACCTATGAACTCAATTACCCATTCATTACCGATACCGGTATTCCAAGATGTAACGCCTTGTGCTGAGTCAGGACGATGTAAGTAATCTCCTTTCCAAGATTTGAGTTGAATTTTGTTCTCACCTATGAACTCAATTACCCATTCATTACCGATACCAGTATTCCAAGATGTAACGCCTTGTGCTGAGTCAGGACGATGTAAGTAATCTCCTTTCCAAGATTTGAGTTGAATTTTTGTTCCCGTAGTAATCTTCGGAGGTGCAGGAGGTTTAATAAATTCAGCAGTACCTATTAATCCTTGTCCACTACTATGAGCGAGAATGATTTGATTTAATGGTGAATCAGGTTGTAAATCAGTAATGGAATTACCATTGTTTTGATAAAGGGTTTTGACTCCTGTAAAGAGAGGATGATTGGGATTATTAACTGCTATATTACCACCAATTCCGTTGTATGCTCCCTGGAATTTCAAACCAAAAGCAGCTAGGAAAGTATTCCAATTATTTGCTTCTACTTGCGCTCCTCCTTGACCGGTGCCAGCACAAAGGTAAACCTTACCGCCATTTTTCACATATTCAATTAAAATTTGGTTATCTACAAGATCACCACCAATAAAAATCCCGTCATATTTTTGCAGGGTTTCTAGGTTAATAGGAATATTCATTCCCTTAGTCCAAGTATGACCCGCTTTAGTCATTGTTTGTTCTAGAGATGCTCCTGTTAAACCAAAATTATTGGAAAGTACATGAAACTTACCTTTATTTTCTCCTACAAAATATTTGCCAATATTCAAAGCAAATGTAGCTGCATCAGGTGTAG
>NZ_JADEXH010000014.1:0-110007 GCF_015207205.1 Sphaerospermopsis sp. LEGE 08334
GGGGTGTAGGGTGCAAGGGGGAGACTAATGACTAATGACCAATGACTAATGACTAATGCCCAATCTGCGGTACAATCATAAATCTGCCAATTTCTTAACAACCTTTGTGAACAGGAGATGCTTCTATGGCGCGTATGTATTATGATGAAGATGCTAATTTAGACCTTTTAGCGGGAAAAACCGTTGCGATTATTGGTTACGGTTCTCAAGGTCACGCCCACGCGCTAAATTTAAAAGATAGTGGTGTAAATGTAATTGTAGGTCTATATCCCGGCAGTAAATCTATTGCAAAAGCTGAAGCGGCTGGTTTAACAGTAAAAAACGTTGCTGATGCTGCTAAAGCTGCTGACTTGATCATGATTTTATTACCTGATGAAGTTCAGAAAACTATTTACACAAATGAAATAGCACCTAATTTAGAAGCAGGAAATATCTTAGCGTTTGCACACGGTTTTAATATCCACTTTGGGCAAGTTGTACCCCCTGCGGATGTTGATGTGATCATGGTTGCACCTAAAGGACCTGGCCATTTAGTACGTCGTACTTATGAACAAGGACAAGGTGTACCAGCGTTATTTGCAGTATATCAAGATGCTACAGGTAAGGCACGCGATCGCGCAATGGCTTATGCTAAAGGTATCGGTGGTACACGCGCAGGTGTCTTAGAAACCACATTCCGCGAAGAAACCGAAACCGACTTATTTGGTGAACAAGCTGTATTGTGTGGTGGTTTAAGTGCTTTAATTAAAGCCGGTTTTGAAACCTTAATTGAAGCAGGTTATCAACCAGAATTAGCATATTTTGAATGTCTGCATGAAGTTAAACTCATCGTTGACTTAGTAGTTGAAGGTGGTTTAGCAACAATGCGCGATAGTATTTCTAATACTGCGGAATATGGTGATTATACCCGTGGTCCCCGCGTTGTTACTGCTGAAACCAAAGCAGAAATGAAGAAGATTTTAAGTGAAATTCAATCTGGACAATTTGCGCGGGAATTTGTATTAGAAAACCAAGCAGGTAAACCTGGTTTCACTGCTATGCGTCGTCAAGAAGCTGAACATCCTATTGAGGAAGTTGGTAAAGATTTACGCGCTATGTTTAGCTGGTTGAAGAAAGCTTAATTTTGGGTAATTCTTAAAGGGGTAATTGGTAATTGGTAATTAATGATTGGTAATTTGTAATTACTTCAGTTTTTATCATTACCTTTTACCAAATTAATACACAGGCAGGGGCGATACAAATATAAAGTCAACTTCCCTGTTTAGCAGCACGACGAGCTAAAGACATGACCGATGGTCTTCCGGCTGCTGTTAATGAAAAGCCTAATCCCAAACGAAAAATTTCGGGCATATAATAATCGTCTTTTTCCCGAATAACTACGCCGTTTTCTTCTAGTATTTTCATCTCTTCCACTTCTAATCTTAATTGCTGCCGTGTGAAAGGAATTTTTCGTTCCTCTTCAAAAAGATCACGTAATTTAGTGAAAACTGTTTTCAAAGCTGTATTTTCTTGCTCAATTTCTGTTATTTTCTCCTTACTGCATTCTGGTAAAGCACCTCTAATTCCTTTGGGAATAAGAATACGGTTTAACCAGCGATCATCATGATTATCTACAGATGCTTCTGCTGATAGATAAAGAAGACGCATTAAATCTCGTGATTGAATTTGTCCCCTGTAATCTGAAAGTGCTGCAATAACGAATCTAGCTGAAGCAGCTTCTTTTGATGTATCCACACCGAGTTTTTTACCCCATAAAGGAACTAAAATCTGTGTCAGATCATCTTCCTTCATTTCGTGAAGTTTTTCTATAACAGTGTCAAGTGAAATACCTGACCGCATAGTTACCCAAGCAACGAGTCTTAAAGCTTCTTCTTTATTCCACTTGAGAGCATAAGGCTCGTAGCGTGCCATCATCTGGGCTGCATTTTGCCGTACTGCTGATAGTACAATATCACGCCTCACAAAAATCAAAATACCCAGAGGACGACCAGGTTGCTGTCCAAGCCATTCTGGAACTCCCTGAAGTAAAGCTCTCAGTGCTATCTGTTGAGTTGGATGATCAGCAAATTCTTGAAATTGATCTTCTAACCCATCAATAACTACAAGCAATCGCTTTTGTATTTTAAGCAGATGTTCTGTTAATGCTCTGCCAGCCCCTTGTTGTTCAGGCTGAAATCCCACACCCCAAGCAATTACATCTAACCAATATTCCCGCCACTCACTTTCAAGATTGAGAATATTAAGTTGACTTTCAATATTATCTCTAATTCTTTGGATAGATATTGGACTCGTGAACCCTAATGATCTTGCTGTCGTCGCCTGCATATTTTCTACTAATTTGACAGCACCAGATTCTAGATTTTTAGATGACAACACTGGACAAATTAAAGCATCTGTTTGGATTGGATATCCTAGAGCTTTTTCTACAAATCTTTGCCAGGTTTCTTGACGGATTATTTGTAGAAAAGTATAGGTTTTTCCTGAGCCTTTTGCACCAATTACTACGGTAATTGGAACTTGATTTCTGTGATCTGAAGCCAAGTGACGTAAAGGAATAGTCGTTAGAAAATCATCACCTTCTGCTGTTTCTGCATAAATCAGTTTTTTTGTAATATCTCTAAGTTTTTCTCTTTGAGTTTTTAAAGTTGGAGTGTTATCCTCGCTTGATGTAATATGTTCTTGACTAACTTGAGTTTGACTTTGCTGTATAGGTAATGCATTTAGTAATGGACGTAAATCATTTACAATTCCAGAACGATGCAGACGAGTATTTACTTCTTCCCATGTTCTAGGTAAAACAAGTAAACGATCGGAAAATTGAGTTGTTAATTTTAAATGTCTTAGGACTTGTTCCAGAAAAGATATAGATGAATCAAGGATATTTTCTTCTGTATTTTGTATATTTCTGTCTGAAGGTGGTTCAGACGTATCAATAATAAGATTATCAAGAATCTCATTTTCATCTTTTAATAATTCTGATTCCTTTAACTCATCAGGAACTTGACTGATAATTATTGTTGGTAATGGATCTGTATCTCTTTGAGAAGGTGCTTTTTCTCTTACAAGTTCTAGAAGTTGCTTTGTACCTGCAATTGATTGTCCACTTAAAGTAGTTACAAAAACACGGTAAACTCGTGGATCTAAAATTAGACCTGTAGATAACTCAGACAGTCCTGCACGTAAATCAACTAAAACCACATCTACCTTTAAAGCCTTACCTAAATCTGCCAGTATTTGCGTTAATATATATGGATTTTTTGCACCTTGAATAAGATGCTCTGGTTTAATTTCTAATGAAGTAAATCTTTTGGTAGAACGGAATGCTGGCAAGAAATAAATATTATCAATCAAAGCATTCTGAACTCGATCAGCAACTAATTGAATTGAATCAGTTGCTTTGGGATCAGGATCACCATGAACCAAAGCTATCAAGTCAGCAAAAGATACAGGTGGAGAAGGTAATCTTTGTTCTAAAAGCCAGCTTATACCAGGTGCTTCCAAATCACCATCTACCAAGAGTACACGATAGTTTGCATCTATTAAAGATTGTGCAAAAGCAATAGTATTGGTTGTTCGTCCTACACCGCCTTTAAAAGAATGAAAAGCTACTATTGGTGGAAAATCTTTATCAAAACTTGGTGGTAGTTCACTACTGTAATCTTGACGATTTGGAACAATTATTCCTGGTCTAGCTAAACTTGGTGTTAGTCTGGGAACACGATAATCTTCGTTTGTTTCCTCAAAAATTACTGGTAAAATCTGTTGTTTATCAGGTAAACTTTCTAAAATAATTATTCCGTCTACTCTATTATCCTCTTCATCAATCCGGAATCGAGTATCATATACATTTTTTAGCCAGCTTTTTGCTTCTGCTTGAGTACCAGGGCGAATTTCAACTCTTAAACTATCCCAATAAGCTTGCACCGAAACTAACCAATTTGGTAAATCACTTTTTTCCTGAATGCGAAGTAAAACTTCTTCAACATCAAGCCAAGTATAAAGGCGAATATCTAACCAAGCATAAAGAAGGGTATCGGAAGAAATCATAAATATTTTATCCTCTCTATAAAAGTATAAATTTTTCTAATTGTTGAACTAATATTTTTTCATCTTCTTCCATTTATATTTTCCTCAATCCAAGTGCAAACATCCTCTAACCATTTAACTACTTTTATTTCATCTTCAGGTTTCATCTCAATACCGTATCGCCAAACTTGGTGAGATTGTTTCAGATCATGAATAGAGGCATCTTTAACAAGATGAAACCGAGGAATTCCATTAAAATCAGGATGTCCACCAATTATTGTAGCTGGTAATCTCAGTTCCTTAACCCATCTGCCTAAGTTATGTCCATCTTTGGTGAGCATCGTTTGATCCTTAATTTCATCAGTTCCCTTGAACCCTGCTCTTCTAAGCCATATCCTTTTTAGTCCGCATTCTACAGCATAAACTCTCAGCAAGTGCGAGGAAATACTTGGAGTCTTTTGAGCCTTAATTATACCTAAGTGAATATAAAAAGCTGTTTTTAATTCATGAATACTGGCGGGAATCATGCTACCATTTGATCGACTTTTTTGATTTTTAAGTAGTACAATCTCGTTTTTTATATTGTAGATGTACGTTTCAGCAGATACATTATTTTGCTTAATTCGCAATTCAATTTCGTCAAGTAACTCCTCAATTGCTTTCAGATGTGATTGGTCTAGATTTAGTGCAGAGAGGTCAGGCATAATTCCGTTATTTTTCGCAATTAACTAAGTAGTGGAATAACAGGATTATAGCAGTATAGATACGAAAATTTTTATATTAAAAGTATCAATTAGGTGAAGCATTTATGAATCAAATACTCCTTCAATTTTTTCATCTAGGTTATCAAACACACTGTCATCATCAATGATAATCGGATCATCAGCACAAATTCCATATAACGACGCTAAAGATGGTTTTTCTGTTTTCTGTATTGGTTGATAAACAATTATTACTTCTACATCAGTATCTTGAACTTCAGGTAAAGATATTTGTAACATTCCATCACAACCAACATGAGTTTTTATTGTCATACTTTGCATAGTCAATTTTTCTCCCTAAATTTTCATCATCCTTATTTTATTATACAGAATTTCATAAAATGGGTATAAATATCATCGAATTATAAAAACTTGAAAACACAATTATTTTTTATAATTTTCCATGTTTAAATAATTGAGGTAATTATTAGCAGTTATCGAAATATGCACCAAAAATCAGCCGCATTAAAGTTTGTGATTTTACTGGGTTTTGTGAGTCTTTGTGCTGATGCAACCTATGAAGGAGCGCGGAGCATTACAGGCGCTTATTTAGAAGTTTTGGGCGCGAATGGAACTATAGTTGGTTTAGTTGCAGGTTTTGGGGAATTAATAGGTTATGGTTTCCGTTTAGTGATTGGTTATCTTAGTGATAAAACAGGTAAATATTGGGGAATTACAACTTTAGGTTTCATTTTAAATACTGCCGTTGTCCCATTTTTATCTCTAGCTGGAAGATGGGAAATAGCCGCAGGTTTAATGATGGCTGAACGCACAGGTAAAGCAGTACGTACCCCTCCTAGAGATGCCTTACTTTCGCATGGTGTAAGTCAAATTGGTAGCGGTTTTGGCTTTGGTTTGCACGAAGCAATGGATCAAACTGGTGCAGTTTTGGGACCTTTGGCTGTAGCAGCAATGGTTTATTTTCAAGGAGAATATCGCCAGGGTTTTAAAGTTTTAGTTGTCCCGGCAATTTTAGGATTAATTGTCTTATTAATCATCCAAAAATTATATCCTAATCCCAGTGATTTTGAAGAAGAAAAAATACTTGATCAAGGTGATAAATTACCCCGGATATTTTGGATTTATTTGGGTGCTGTAGCTATTATTGCGGCTGGTTATGCAGATTTTCCCTTGATTGCTTTCCATTTCCAAAAAGGAGAAATTGCCTCTGGGCAAACCATTCCTTTATTTTATGCTTGGGCGATGGGAGTAGATGCTGTAGCTGCACTAATTTTTGGATATTTATTTGATCGCATTGGGATTTCTATGTTGATTATTGCAGCTTTATTTTCCTCCCTATTTGCACCTTTAGTATTTTTTGGAGATGTACAGTTTGCCCTTTTAGGTATGGCATTTTGGGGTATTGGGATGGGGGCGCAAGAATCAATTCTCAAAGCAGCAATAGCAAAAATTGTCCCTAAAAATAAACGCGCCACAGCTTACGGAATTTTTAGTACAGGTTATGGTTTAGCTTGGTTTTTAGGTAGTGCTTTCATGGGAATTTTGTATGATCACTCTATTACTTTCTTAGTGGTTTTTTCTTCCATAACTCAACTTTTAGCAATTCCTTTCTTTACCTGGGTACAATTAAAAGCTAATACTTTTTATGCTGCTTCTCCAGAAGTTCAGGTAGGTGAATAAATAAAGTTCAATTTCTTTCTTGTTCTCAGTCTCAGACTGGGAATACAATTTAAGAGTCTCTGACTCTAGTTCAGGACTTACGCAAAATAAAATGAAAGTAGTGGTAATTCATGAATTACCCCTACGCAAGAATCAGGTTTCTAGTCAAATCTTGCGTAAGTCCTATAGTTAAATAAACAAGGTAGAAGCTTGTTAATTTCATTCCCATACAGAGTATGGGAACGATAAAAAGGGAGCATCCCAATTTTGAAAAAATAACCGCAGCAACACCAAAAACTCTCTTCTTCCCTCTTCCCTTCGTGTCCTTCGTGTCCTTCGTGGTTCGTTTATTTCAAGTCTTGAACTCAAACGAAAAATAAACTTACATATTTGGAATGCTCCCGATAAAAATTTGCCAAAATGGGAGCATACTTATTATTTACTCAGTCTCTCTCCTGATCATAGCTGATTACTGATGACTGATAGCTGAATGCTGAAAATTAACTCAACCTTTGTTTTAACCACAAAGCTAATAAAGGTAAAGCCAAGCGATAACCTTGTTCAGCACTGTAAATTAAACCTTTGTGTTGTAACCCAGTTAAAGCACCTTGCAAAGCTCCACCTCTAGAAAGTCCATGTTTTTGAATATATTCTTTACTCTGTGGTTTATCTGTAGGATCAACTGCTAAACATTCTAAAAGATGTATTTGGCTTGCTGGTAGTAACATTAATAAAGATTCATAAGTTATAGATAAATCTTTGAGCATTCCTTCAATTACCTGCTGGACTTTTTGTTCAGTAATCAACCCTTGATAATGCTGTAAATCTGATAACCTACGAATTAATACCATCGCATCGCCAATGTTTCCCTGAACTGCATCTAAAAATATTGGTAATGCTTGAGAATGGGGGTCAAATTTAAGGTTTTCTGTATGTAAAATCTCTCGCGCCCACAATGCTAAAATATCTTTAGATAAAGGTGCTAATTCCATTGTTTCTATAGAATAAATACTATCATCTTGATGATAGCTAGTTTCTGCAATTGTCGCCAATAAAACGTAACTTACATGAGGATGGTTCTTAACTTCTTGTCTCAATGTTGATTCCCATAAACCATTGCGATCCCAAGAACGAATATGGGGAAAACTTTGTAAAATCAATACTACTCTCTGGTTTAAATCATTAGGCATTATTTGTAATAATTCAAGTAGGCTAGTAAATGCTTGCCAGAGTTGTTTTTGATCTAAAGAATGCAATAATTTAAGTTTACTTTCACTATTAAAAATAAAAAACTCACTCGCTTTTTTTTCCACCCAAGATTTAATTTTCTTTGCTTGCCAATTTTGACTAATTGCTTCTAGTAATAATTGCAAAAATCTTTCACCATCTGTAGCACGAATACAGTCTATTTCTAAGACTACCGCACCAACTTCCTGCGCTGCAACTTTAACTAAAGTTCTTCTACCGCTTCCAGGTACTCCTGTAATTAATAAATCTTTATCTTTTATAAGTATGTCTATAATTCGCTGAAACTCTTTAGAACGTCCAATTAATTGTAATGAAGTGGATAAATCAAAATTCACGGGTTTATTTGCAGGTTGTCTGTTTGGTGTTATTAAAGAAAACATAAATCATTAGGTGTTCTTATGATCATTATAATAATTATTTAGTTTTATTCTGTAAATAGCACTTACTTTTAGTGCTATTAATAGTATAACACTTTCAGAAACAAAAATTTCCGATTGCAAACAGCAACTTTTCCCTCAATCCAGTAATACAAATTTATATTTTATTAAATAGGTGATGTCTGTGATAGAAGCGTTTGTACTGACAACAATACTATTCGGGTTTTTTGGAATTATTCTCAAGAAAAACCTGGTGATGAAGATAGTTTCAATGGATGTCATGAGTACGGGGGTGATTGCTTTTTATGTATTTATTGCCTCAAAAGCGGGTTTATTTACTCCCATTATTTCCAACGTAAAAAAAGTTGGATATGCTGATCCTGTTCCCCAAGCAGTGATTTTAACAGCGATAGTGATAGGGTTTTCAATTCAAGCTTTAATGTTAGTAGGTGTAATGAAATTAGCTAAAGAAAATCCCACTTTAGAAAGTAGCGAAATCGAGAAAAATAATACACTGTAGATCATCAAATATGAACAGAAAAATTAAATTAACTCAAATTAACTCAAATTAACTCAAATTAAATCTAAATTTAAAACCATGAATAATCTAACCATGAATACGATCACAATTGCTTGGGTAGGCATCCCGTTTTTTCTGGGGTTCATGATTTTTTTAGTTCCCCAAGTTAACAGACATTTGACTTTTTTGGGAACATTAGTTACTGCTGCTTATGGTGTGCAGTTGTTGATAGAAAAGCCAGAAATTAAGCTCAATTTACTTGATAGTTTTGGTGTGACTTTAGAAGCGGATCAATTAAGTGGTTATTTTATTTTAACTAATGCTTTAGTGACTGCGGCGGTAGCTTTATATTGTTGGCAAAGTGATAAAAATGCTTTTTTCTATGCCCAAACTTTGCTAGTGCATGGTAGTTTAAATGCGGCTTTTGTTTGTGCTGATTTTGTGAGTTTATATGTAGCTTTAGAAGTAAGCGGAATTGCGGCTTTTTTATTAATTGCTTATGCTAGAACTGACAAATCAATTTGGGTAGGTTTACGCTATCTATTTGTCAGCAATATCTCAATGTTATTTTATCTAGTTGGTGCTGTCTTAGTTTATCAAAATAATCTCTCTTTTAGTTTTGCAGGTTTAAAAAATGCCCCACCAGAAGCAGTAGCATTAATTTTTTTAGGAATGTTAGTCAAAGCTGGGATTTTTGTTTCTGGTTTATGGCTACCTTTAACCCATTCTGAATCAGAAACTCCTGTTTCTGCGCTGCTTTCAGGTGTAGTAGTCAAAGCTAGTGTTTTACCTTTATTAAGATGTGCTGCGGTTTCTCCAGAACTTAATAATATAATCGTTATTTTGGGTGTGGCGACAGCTTTTATGGGTTTATCCTACGCCATCTTTGAAAAAGATACCAAGCGTCTGTTAGCATTTAGCACTATTTCCCAGTTAGGTTGGATACTGGCTGCACCAGCGGTAGGTGGTTTTTATGCCCTAACTCATGGACTGGCAAAATCATCTTTATTTTTGACTGCTGGTTCTTTACCTAGTCGCAATTTTAAAGAACTGGAAAATAAACCTATTAATACTAACATTTGGATTGTTTTAGTTATCGCTAGTTTATCAATTTCTGGTTTTCCTTTGTTGTCCGGTTTTGAAGCTAAGGTGTTAGCCATGAAAAATTTAGCATCTTGGCAATTTATAGCCATGAATATTGCCGCCGTTGGCACAGCAATAGCTTTTTCTAAATTCATCTTTTTATCCCATAATAAAGACGATGAACAAACAGTAAAACCCGGTTTTTGGTTAGCAGTAATATTCTTACTTACTGGTTTAGTTGTGGGCAATATTGCCTATCTGAAAGCTTATAACATTGCCGATATTATCAAAGCAATTATCACCATTGCTATTGGTTGGTTAGCATATCATCTGATTTTTAAGAAATTAGCAATTTATGTACCCCGTGTACTTGAAGAATTTGAACATTTAGTAGGTGTGATGAGTTTAACTATAATCTTCTTGTTTTGGATGTTATTATCATGATTGGACATTTGATATTAAGATTAACCATTTGGTTTTTATTAACGGCTGATTTTAGTACAACTAACATTATTATTGGGGTAATTATTGCCCTAATTTTACCCAGAGGTTACACATCACGGGCAAAATTAACCGAATGGATCAAGGTTTTCGGTGAAGTTTTGGTAGCTATTCTTGTGGCTTTTAAAGAAGCGTTTGAAATTATCATTAATCCCCATCATCAGGAGGAAATTATCAGGGAAAAAGTAAAACATAAACATTCTTCGCTGTTGGTGTTTATGGACATATTTTTGATTACTTTTACACCTAAAACTATTGTTTTAAACCATGATGAAGAAGGATTTTACGAAGTTCATCATATTAAACCAGGAAGGAAATAATTATGAATTTAGAAATAGTCTTGTTAGGGATGATAGCAGCTTTATTAATTCCCATTTATGAAGCATGGAAAACGGAAAATACTTGGCAGTTAATGTTGGCTTTGGGTAGTATTTCTAGTAAAGTATCTATCATGATTTTAGTGATTTCTGTGGCCAGAGATGATTGGATGATCGGGGTAGTAGGAGCGATTATTTTGAGTGTGGGAAATGCTGGTTTTATGTTATTAGCACAGATTTTAAGAAGGTTAAATGAAGCATGAATAGTAATTAGCTATCAGCTTTCAGCTTTCAGTAATCAGATTTCACGAGTTTAAATAAAAGATGAACATGAGGAAAGTTAAATGCAAAATGTTGTGAGTATTATCAGTTATACCTGTATAGGTATAGGTTTATTTTTCTGGTTTTGGGGTACTTCTCATTTAGTTAGCAATAAATCAGTATTATTCAAATTACATGGACTTACTGTGGCTGATACTTTGGGTTCAATGCTGATGATTGTGGGAATTTTAATGAAAATACCTAGTAAATGGCCATTGTTAGTTTTAGGTATTATTTCCTTGGCGATTTGGAATACAATGTTGGGTTATGTAATCGCCTATTGTTCAACTCATGATACAACTATAGAGGCAGAAAATGAATGATTCTTATTTATATATAATTATTGCTTTGTTACCTTTAACTGCGGGTTTATTGATAACTCAAGTTAACCCTTATCATGCGTTAATTTTGCGTGGGGTTTTGGGGGCGATCGCTGCATTAGTAGATGCGGTTTTGGGTGCAGCAGATGTAGCTTTAACAGAAGCATTAATGGGTACAATGTTATCCGTTGCTTTGTATGCGATCGCAGTTCGTTCTTCTTTAGTTTTACGTTTGGGTATCATTGAAAATGAATCAATTTCAGAAAATATAATCAGTGATTTTCGTAGAATTTTTAATAAACATTATATGCGGTTGGAACTTGTACCTTACAACAACCACCAATGTTTACAAACAGCATTACAGGAAAAAGAAGTTCATGCTACCTGTGCGCCAATATTAGTTAGTGATGAATCTGAGCAAAATTATCAAACAGAAATCAGAGTAAAACGTATTTATCAAATTGTTGAAAGTGAACTTTCAGCACCTAACACAGTTATCAATTATGTTGATGTTGAAGCATCTGAGGAGAAACATTAATGAAAATGAAATGGGTTTATATTTTAGCCGGAATAGCATTATTAGTAAAAATGTTATTCATGTCTGATGCAGTATCTAACTTACCAGAAGTTCTCAATGGAGAAAATGATTTATCAGGTATTATTTTCTTAGATAAGTCCATCACAGAAAAAGTAGTTGCTGAAAGTGGTGTTGTTAATGCAGTATCAGGAATTATTTTCAGAAATCGGCTTTATGATACGATCTTTGAAGTCATTGTCTTTACCATTGCCATTTTAGGATGTAATTTTTTATTAGCAAATGAAAATCCATCCTGTACAATTTATCAATTTAAAGATCGCTCATCAGTTATTTTAGCTCGTTTGGGGGCGACAATTGCAGCGTTAGTAGGTATAGAATTAGCAATTAGAGGACATTTAAGCCCTGGGGGTGGTTTTGCTGCGGGTGTAGCGGGTGGAACGGCAATAGGTTTAATTGCAATTACTTCATCCTATCCTTGGATGCAGGAAATTTACTTACGTTATAATGCAGCTATTTGGGAAAAAGTTTCGGTTTTAATTTTTATTGTTTTAGCTGTGATAACTTTATCGGGAATAGAGTTACCTCACGGGGAGTTAGGAGCATTATTTAGTGGTGGAATTTTGCCAATTTTAAATATTTTAGTTGCTGTGAAAGTGGCGTTAGGTTCTTGGGCGGTGGTTTTGATTTTTATTCGTTATCGAGGTTTATTGTAGTTTTGAAGTTAAGAGGTTTCGCGCAAATAAGACAAAGAATGATATCCCCAAATTTATTCATAATTGTTTGAATATTTTGGGGTTAAGTTTATTTTTTATCATTAGCTAATTGTTGTAAACATTGGGCAAATTCTTTTAAAGAGTCATTGCGTTGAATAGTTTGATGATTAATTTCAATATATTTTGCAATTGCAGGTGATTGTTTTTCATCATATTTCATAGCCTTGAGATTATTAGGTTTATTTTTTAAATTGGGATTTTTCTTAGTTAATATTGCTTTTGATAATTCTTCTAAAAACTCTTTTGCACCTTTACCTCCTGATTCAGATTCTGCGATCAGATTTGTTTTACCAGGTTGCTGACGTTTAGCAAAATTTATCCAATCTGGATTATCTCTATTTTTAGGGTTTTCTGCAAAGTAACAGCAAATACCCAAACAATCTATTAATAACCAAGCTTCTAACTCTTGTACCATCAAAATCAGTTTAGCTTTACCTTCAGATGTTTGAACCACCTGTAAAATTTGATTAAATAAAGAATTACTTTCTTTACGTCTTTGTGCTTGAGATTGAATGCCATCTGAATCTATTAAAAATATGACTAAATCATCTTTTTTAAGGTAAATATCAACTGCTTTTTTTAAACCTCCTGGCTCTTTGCCAACGTTATTCCATGTTGATTTACCAACAAAATAAATTTCTAAATCATAATCATAATAATCCAAAATTTTTCTAGCAATACAGCACACTGCATCTCTATCATAATCAGATTCAGGAGTCCAAATATGAATTCTAGGCATATTCTTTAGTTAAAATTTCTTCTATTAAATTACTATGATAAATTGCGCTACCTATGCCAAAATCATTCATCCAATCTGAAAGATCATCTCTGGTTGCAGATAATTTATCTAATAAACAAGCTTTTGTACCAGCTTCTCCTTTTTGATTTAAAAGAATTATGGAAATGTCTGATGATATTTCTTCTGTAGAAAAACAATCAAGTAATTGAGAACTATGGGTTGTAAAAATAACTTGTGTTCTGTTGGATAACCTTTTAATCAAGTTAGCTATATCTTGTAAAATACCTGGATGAAAGTTAATTTCTGGTTCTTCAATACCTATGAGACTAGGAATATCAGATTGATAAAGCATAATCAAATAAGCAACTAATCTTAAAGTGCCATTTGACAGATTGAATAAAGCTAACTTTTTCCCATCTTTTTCAATAACTGTAATCACTGGCTTTCCATCTTTTACTTCCTTTTTATCTAATCTAATATTGAGAATATCATTAAGTTCTTGACTTATTTGCTTAAATAAATGTTCATCATATCTAGCCCAATATTGTAAAATTTCTTGAGACTTACTAGCACTAGAATCTAGACTAGCTATTATTTCATCATCATCTGTAGATTGAGAAGTATTTATCATTTTTAGGATTTTAGGATATCCCCTAACTTTATCAGGATTAACATCATAAAACTTCCAATCTTTAATATAGCTGGCTAAATTTTTAGTAAATGGTTTTTTACCATATTTACCTGCATCTGTTAATGCGAGTCCATCACCTTCAGAATCATATATTTGAGAATTTCCGCCATCTTCATCCTTAACTATTCCTTTACCATTACTAATGTTAATAACTTCAATCCCATTAATTAAAAGATACTCTTGCTCAATTAAAGTGTTCTTGTCACTAAGACTAAGTGAAATACTATATTCTGCTTTTTGATTAATTTCATCATCTTCTATAGTTATCTGATAAGAGATTTGTTTTTCTCCCGTTCTTAATATTGAATCCATATAATCCAAAGGAGGAAGTGATGGAGCGTTCAAAATTTTCTTTAAAAAATTAAGTGCATCTAAAGAGTTTGATTTACCACTAGCATTAGCACCGACTAAAATGGTTAAATCTCGGAAATTGAGATCAACATCTCCTAAACTTTTAAAATTTTTGATTCTTGCCGATACGAGTTTAAGAGTCATAAATATCCCCTTTATATGAGCAGTTTACTTAAAATATGTTAATTATATTCACCAAGAATTAAGTATCCCTGACGGTATCAGAGGCACTATTACGAATTACAAAATGCTCTTGCAATTTTGCCACCATTTCCGCCCGTGCAGAAACACCCAATTTTTTAAACATTCTTTTCAATGCTTGTTTCACTGTATTTTGAGTAATCCAAAGTTTAGTCGCAATTTCTCCATTTGTTAAACCTTGAGCCACTAAAGCCGCAATTTCTAATTCCCTAGGTGTGAGGGGACATTCAACAGCAGGTTTAGCAGTTTTCAACTTAGCGCGGAGAGTGGCAATTTTGGCTGATAAATGAATACATAAAGCACTTAAATCAGCCAAATCATTAGCATTAAAAGAAGGACTGCCAGGGTCACGGGCAAAGTTGAGAGTACCTACTAAACGACCGTCACAAACTATCGGTCCAGTCATCACGTGTTCATGACGGGTGCAAAAATTTTTCCAGTCTTCTGGGGATAAAATTAATTGTTCATGGGTGGGTGCATGACGTTCCAAAACATAACTTCCCACCGGGTTAGCTTCTAAGCAAACCGCAGGAATTTCAGGAATTTCTATTCCTGTTAATAACTCATTGTCTAGAAAAGAAATACCCCAATGTTGCACGCCAAAATGCACGCCGATGGTATCCATCAGAGCTTGTTGTAATTCTTGCTCATTGTCAACATGGGCGATCGCTTCAAAAATGGCGTGGAGTGTTTTAGTCATAAGAGTACCCAGTTGGGGACTATGCGAACTGCAATAATTACCTCTATCCTAATATCATCAAGGATAAAAAGCTATTATTCAATCGTAGCCAGAGGACAAGCATCATGACAGTTACTCAAATCTCTGCCCAAGAACTTTTCCGGGCTGCATATCAAAACCGTTATACTTGGGATGAAAATTTCCCAGGTTACACCGCAGATATTACTTATAAATATGATGGTCAGGAGTTCACTGGCAAAATTCGTATTGAAGCTAATCTCAAATGGGAAGTTACAGAAGTAGAAAACGAAGCAGCAAAAAAAGCAATTGATAGCCAAACTTGGGAAATTGCTGTTCACCGTGTTCGTCGCACCTTTGAACAAACTCATGGCGAAAATACTTTTAGTTATGGAGAAGCTGACGAAACCGGCGCTGTAGAAATTATCCTTGGTGGAAAATCAACCGGTGATAAATATAAAGTTCGCAATGATGTAGTTACCCTTGTTCATCGTCATATTCATGGAGTTGTTGTGACTATTAACACTTTCAGCATTCAAGAAACTGGTGCAGGATATCTAGCTAACAGCTATGATTCTGTATATCATGACCCTAAAACTGGTGTTCAAAAAGGTGGACGTAGTGAGTTTACTGATGAATATGAAAAAGTAGGCAACTACTACGTTCTTTCTCGTCGAGAAATTCGCACTGAAACAGAAGGAAATATCTCAATTCAAGAGTTTATTTTCGGTAATCTTGAATTGTTAGGTTAACTTAACTAATCAAATCAATAGATCAAAAGATACCCGACTTCTTAAAGAAGTCGGGTATCTGTATACAAAAGCTAAAAAATTATAACAGATCAATTAATCAACTTGTGAATATTATCCTCCCAATTTGCCCCATCAAAAGGAACAATTTCAAAATTACCCATCACATCCCCATCTAAACATCGCACATTTACATCAATACAGTCGGGATGACTACGGGGAATATAAAAAGAATGAATACCACAAACTTTACAAAATTTATGTTTAGCAACACCCGTATTAAATTGATAAGTTGTTAAAACATCCTCACCTTGCAACAAAGTAAACTTATCTTTAGTGACAATTAAATGTAAAAAACCCTTTTTCCGACAAACTGAACAATTACAATCATCAACTTTATGTTTATCAACTATTACCTGAAAACGCACCGCCCCACAGTGACAACCACCTTCATAAGTGACAGTTTTATTAATATTTTTCCTCATCATTTATCACCCCAAAAAAATTGATTTTTATTTATTTTTTATCTGCGTTCATCCGCGTACATCTGCGTTTAATCAAGATACTTATATAGCAACCCCACAAAAACCCCAGGAATTTCCAAATGTGGTAAAATCCCAGTATCAGCTATAGCTTGAAAATCTCTAATTGCACCTTTATTTAAACTTGCTAACCTCCTACCCAAATTAATATTAGTAAACTGCGCTTCCTCACCCCAGAAAAACACAGTTGGAACTTGCAACTGTTGAATATACAAACTCAAATCAAAATACAAATCACCCTTCAAAAATGCCAAAGCGGAATATTTAGCATTAGGTTTCTGTGCAGAAGTTAAATAAGCTTCTACAATTTCTTGAGTCAATCTTTCCGATTTAGCAAACAGAAAACTTTGCAAAAAATTATTCACAGCAACTTCATTTTCTGCACCCAAACCATAAATTAAATTATCCAAAAAAGGTGTATTAATCACAGAAAGCGGTAATCTTCTACCAGCACCTTGTCCAAAATCATCAAACCCAGAAGGAGAAACTAAATACAATGCTTTAAATATTTCCGGTTGAGAAATAGCTAAACGAATAATAAAAGCAGCAGTTAAAGAAGACGCAACCACCGTCACAGGTTGATTACAAGTTTGGTGAATAAATTCACTAATAGTAGTCAAATAATCTTGAATTTGATAATCTTTAACTGGATGATCTGACTCTCCCCAACCAATTAAATCAGGTGCTAAAATACGATATTCATTAGCAAAAGCTGGATAAACCTTAGACCATTCACAAGCAGATGCACCACCACCAAAATTATGTAAAAATAACAAAGGTGGTAATTTTTCAACTGCTTCTATATTCCAAGGTTCACCAATTTGGGTATAATAAACCATATTACCCAAAGATGTCTTAATTAATTTCTGACCAAAACCAGGAGGTTGAAATTTCAGCATATAATATATAAGTTATGAATTAGGAATATTATCTTTATTTAAATGTACAATTTGATTGAGATTATCACCACTAATATTGTAAGCTGCACCAAAACCAATCACAAAACGTCCTTGCGTGGGAGTGAGTTGAAAAATTCTAAAATCAGCTAAACCACGTAACACTTCAATAATTTCTCCAAAGCGTTCTTGAAATTGATCAACAATTTGATTCCATTGATCAGTTTCTCTTTCAATTAAAGTAGCTGTACAATCAAAATTCAAGCGACGACGGGCAAAAATATTAGGACTTTTAGCTTCATCTTCAATAAATAAAACACTCACATAAGGATGAGATTGAATATTAACAGTATGGGTGGATAAACCACTCACATAAATATAAATGTTTTTAAATTCATCCATGACAAAAGGAGTATAACTAGCGTTGGGTATTCCTTTTTCGTTTGCTGTACTAATCATAATACTGGCAACTTCTTGAGGAAATTTCTCATACTCTGCTTGGATTTTTGCCAATTGACTCATAACCCATAAATCCATAATTAGCTGTTAATATACTATTATAATATAAAATTGCCGCAATTATCAAAAAACACTCCTCAACCATTAGCAATCACTATGAATGAAAACAATCGTCATCAATCTAAGTTATGTAGACTCATTCAAACCCTCACCTATTTTGAGGTATTCCCTGCACTGAACTGGGTACAAAATATATTTGCAAAAAATCGTTCTCAACCAATTCAAAATCAACCAAAAGGGGGTAATTTTATGGGTATAATTTTAGTAGCTGGTGCAACTGGTGGAGTTGGTAAACGAGTCGTACAAAGATTATTAGCGCAAGGTGAAAAAGTGCGTTGTTTAGTCAGAGATATTGATAAAGCGCGGTCAATTCTTGGTAATGAAGTTGACTTAGTAGTGGGAGATATTACAAAACCAGAAACTTTGAATGATTTGGTAATGAGTAATATTCAAGGTGTGGTTTGTTGTACAGCAGTGCGAGTTCAACCAGTAGAAGGAGACACACCTGATAGAGCAAAATATAACCAAGGTGTGAAATTTTATCAACCAGAAATAGTAGGAGACACCCCAGAAAATGTAGAATATAGAGGAGTAAAAAATTTAGTAGAAGCTGCTAGAAGATATTTACCAAACACGGGAGAAAAAACTATCTTTGATTTTACCCAATCATCAGAGGAATTAACAGCACAATTAAAAAATATTTGGGGTGCTTTGGATGATGTTGTCATGGGTGGTGTCAGTTCTAGCAATTTTAGCATTTTAGAAAAAACCGCTTTATTTGCTGGTAATGTTTCTACTGCAAACTCAGGAGGTTTTGCATCTGTAAGAACCAAAAATTTTGCACCTGCAATTAATTTATCAGGTTTTACCGGGGTGAGATTGAGAGTTAAAGGTGATGGACAACGTTATAAAATATTTTTGAGAACTGAAAATACTTGGGATGGAGTGGGTTACAGTTATTCCTTTGATACTGTAGCTAATACATGGATAGATGTTAATATCCCTTTTGTGAATTTAACACCTGTTTTTAGAGCGAAAACTGTTAAAGATTGTCCTGAAATTGATCAAAGTAAAATTTGTTCTTTTCAATTAATGTTGAGCAAATTTGAATATGACGGTGCTTTAAATCCTCAATTTAGTCCTGGTGGTTTTGCATTAGAAATAGAATCTATCAAAGCTTATGGTGGTGCAGGTTTATCACAATTTATTTTAGTTAGTTCTGCGGGTGTAACTCGTCCTGGAAGACCAGGAATTAATTTAGAGGAAGAACCCCCAGCAGTGAGATTGAATGACCAATTAGGAGGAATTTTAACCTGGAAATTAAAAGGAGAAGATAGTTTAAGATCAAGCGGAATACCATATACAATTATTCGACCTTGTGCGTTAACAGAAGAAGCGGGAGGTAAAGAATTAATAGTAGAACAAGGTGATAATATTCGGGGAAAAATTAGCCGTAATGATGTAGCAGAAATTTGTGTGCAATCGTTAAAAAAACCAAAAGCAAAAAATATCACTTTTGAAGTCAAACAAGGAGAAAATAACGTTAACTCTATCAACTGGGAACAATTATTTTCTCAATTGCAACGTGATCCAGTTAAGATAATCTAAATTTAGAATTATCTGCGTTTATCTCATCTGCGTTTAATTATTCATTCCTTTCCCTGAAAAAAAATACCATAGATACCCAAATTTTAAAACCGAATTTTAAAATAAATTGGGTATCTGTGTATTTGGGAACATCCCAATTTTGAAAAAATAAACTTGTCCACTGCAAAATCTCTCTAAAACTTTCTTTCCTTCGTGTCCTTCGTCCCTTCGTGGTTCGTTTATTTCATGTCTTGGCCTCAATAAAAAAATAAACTTACACATTTGGGATGCTTCCGTGTATTTCACCTTCAAAATCAAAATTAATGCAATATTAGAAATGTCAAAAAAATTGTTTTTTACAGTAATAGCTGGAATTTTAGCCATTATTTTGTGGAGTAGTGTTTTTTCTCATCCTGCAACATCACAACAAGTAGAATTTAGAATTTATAACCTAGAATCTAACTTGCGACGTTTAGAATTGCGGTTAAACCAAATAGAATTATCATTGCGTCAAAATCCTCAAATTCCATCTTCGAGAATTTCTCAAAATCCTGTCCAACCGCAAATTGATCAACGGAATTTATCACAATCTGACAGGGATAAAATGTTTGAGAGATTATCAACTTTAGTAGTGGAATTAAAGCAACAGGTTAATGATTTAGAGAAGCGGGTTATAAAATTGGAGACTGGGAAGTAGTGAAAATGTCTGAATTAGGATTTTTGATCTGTGATACAGAAATTGTAGGCAATATGTATTCTATGTTGTCAGCGAAGAATAAGGAGTAATTTGATTTAAAATTTCTCCTAAACTTCTTTTTGCTTCCATAATTTCATAAGCATTTTGCAATCTTAAAAAATATCCTTCCGAAAGTCTAAAATAGCGACAAAGACGCAAATCTATATCCGCAGTCATGGGAAGTTTACCTGTAATAATTTCTTGAATAGTAGGATGAGGTAAACCTAAATTATCAGCTAAAATATTTTCGCTGATTTCTAATTCATCTAAAAATTCATACTTTAAAATTTCACCAGCATGAGGATTATGCAGTAAGTTATTTTCCATGAGATTTTCCCCTGAATGGTAATCCACTATTTCTACATTATAAACATTTCTATAAGGATTTTCAGGATAAGAACACGGATAAACGCAGATTGTCTGAATCAGGATGTCCAGGATTTAAGGATTTTCAGGATGAGAACATTAAATAATTTTGTCTGAATCAGGATATCCAGGATTTAAGGATTTTCAGGATATGATTGATTAAGTATCAATTATTCCTGAAGTTCACAACTAATCATTAATTATATCACCAAAAATAATCCTCTACATCACAATATTATTGAATTTCTAAAATTATGATACCCACAAATAACCCCATCCTGTACATCCTTAAATCCTGGATATCCTGATTCATACAAAATATATTGACAAACACAACCATAATTAATTAACATTTGAATTGATGTAACAACAAATATTTGACTCTCCTATCCATTTTTAGTCCTAATTAATTATCACCATGCCTTACAGTGATTTTACACTTAAAAAAGTCCGCCAAGATTTAGCAATTACCATCCATGAAGGCGGAAGATTTTTCCCAGACATTCCTCCTGTAGCACCCGATGATTTATTACGTCAAGAACTAGAAGAAGGTGTACCTTTGGTACTCGCAAGAGGTAGCGAAAAAGCCCGTTCTGAATGGATTATTAGCCCTGTATTAACAGCAGTGAGAAGATTATTAAATCGTCAAGTAAGCCTTTTTTCTGGAGAAGATTTTACTGTAGATACCAACATGGGACTTAATGGTATTTGTGATTTTCTGATTAGTCAATCACCCACCCAATTAGAAATTCAAGCTCCAGTTATTATCATTATAGAAGCAAAAAAAGAAAATCTGAATGGTGGTTTAGGTCAGTGTATTGCAGAAATGGTAGCTGCTCAAAAATTTAATGCTGCTAATAGTATAGATATTTCTACTATTTTTGGTTCTGTCACCAGTGGCACAGCTTGGAAATTTTTGAAATTAGAAGGTAATTTAGTCACTATTGATATTACCGAATATCCCTTACCACCAGTTGAGCCAATTTTAGGATTTTTGCTGTGGATGTTAAGTAGTCATGCAAAATAAATTCTCCATCTCTTGATTTATATATCTTTTACATTTATTCAGCATCCCCCAAGTATTAAATAAGCAAGTATTAAAAATGCCCAGATTTTTTTCCAAATAGGCAAAATCTAGGCAATAATAAATATTGATTTTCTAGAACCCAAGCCGATGATGGGATTTGAACCCACGGCCTGCTGATTACGAATCATGTATCATGTATCAGGTGGTCTGGGTCGATCGTCTTTCAATAGCGCAGCGTCAAAAGCCCTTTGGTGAATTTTTGAATCAATCCAAGAATGGTAAAGGTTACTGTGAACCTGTAGAGAATGTCCCATCTGTTTAGCGGCTAGGCTTATATCAATGCCATATTCTAAGCTCCGAACAGCCCAGGCGTGGCGTAAGTCGTAAACATGAAATGGCATCTTCACCCGTGAAAAATATCGAGTACAAGTAAAACCTATTTCCCTGTTTGGGCGGTCTAGGTTAATCAGTGGGATTGTTGGATTAAGTAGATTAAAAGTCTCCACCCATTCGGGGTGCAGTGGCCATATTTTTCTGCTTCCTGTCTTCCCTTGGGTGATAGAGATGGCTGTTTCCCCTTCAAAAAGATTGTCTAAATCAACAAAAAAAACTTCATGGTTTCTTAATCCATAGGTAGCTATCATTCCATATACCCATCGCCAGCCAGGGTTCTTTAGCTCAAAATAAAAATCTTGGATTTGCTTATCTGTTGGGATTTCTCTTGCCTTCCTACTCTTATTAGAATAATTCCCCGATAATTTTAGAAAGTCACAATTCAGCCCCGCGAACTTTGCCAATAGCGACAAAGTTTGACAATATCGTTTTCTAATTCTCGTGTCAGGTGAGGAATGGTCAATTATAATTTTCTCTAAAATGATTGGTGATATATGCTCGTCGTGAGGCAGAAATTTAAAAATAGATTCATATTCTACTTTCCATGTTGTTTCGGTTTTAAAGGTTCTCTCTCGTCTTAGAAAGTAATCTTTTTCAAATTCCCTCACCCAATCACCAATAGTTTTGGTAGTTTCAGGTTCAACTAAATTCAGGTAATCAACCCAGTCAAAAGTTTTCGCATCTATCTGAACTGAGATAATTTTAGCCATTTTCTCGGCAATTTTTACCCCTTCATTATTAGCTTTTGCTACAGTTAACCTTTGTCTGTATGGCTTGGTATGGTTGGAATTTGGGCGCGGTGGCATTGTGCCACGGATGCACAATTTACCACCCATTATCTCTATCTGGAAGCCTACATAATTTGCCCGCAGCCGTCCATTTGCTTCCTTTATTCGTTGCTCAATATTGCTCATATCTTCCTGATTTGATGTCCCCAAAATTTATGTTTACAGGATACAGATGACCTCACCCCTTCAATCCTTAAATAAACAGGACCATGTTCACAGAGTTGAGAGGAAATAGTAGCTTTTTTCCCTCTATACTTCCCAGATAAAATTTCTACCCGGTCGTTAATATCTGCCTCTAACTTTTGAGAGTTTGGCAATACTCGCAAATCACCAAAATCACAGGCCAATTTTTTCCCATTAGCCGCACAATGGCAAAGCTCTAAATAATCATGCAGTGTTATAACCTTCACCGTCTGCTGATTTATGGCTGAAAAATATTCCTTATTGGGTTCAAGTATCGGCAGGACGATTGCACTCGATGAACCTGGATTTGGGGCAGAAATAATTTTTTTTGCTGATTTGATTCTGGATTTTTCTTCAGATGTTAGCAATTTCCAGACAGCATCCTTGAATGACTCGCACCATGCAGCGGTTAGAGACTCAACCAATCCCCAATCATCCCAGCAGTCACATTCTCTGAGAATTTCAATCCCTGTTTGTGGAATTTGAAGTTCCAATTGACTGTAGTGCCATTGTTCTCCGTTCAAGATTCGACAGTGGCATCCAATATTTTCTGCAATCTGGGTGATTGATCCATCAACCAGCACGAAATCACCAACCTTAAAATTATGTTCTGTTTTATTTTCTGAAATTTCCGTCATAGTGACTTCTGAACCGTCACAACCGTCACTTTCCTTGTGTGGTAAGGGTTCTGAACCGTCACTTGAACCGTCACTTGAACCGTCATCAACCGTCACTTGAACCGTCACTCGATTATTTAGCCAAACATCATAAGTAGGAATGTGATCGTGTATGCCTGGAATCCTGAGTTTCAAACCCCGGATAAACTTCCCTGTATTGGTGTGGACTTTCTCAACTGGCCAATTCAGTACAGACTTGCAAAGCTCCAGTAAATCCGGTGAGAAATTTTTATGACTCTTGGGACTATCACCCAAGTTGTAACAATGACGCGAGTAACTGCCAAATAAAGTTAGAATTTCTCCACCGTCGCTGCCTTCATGTTTACTGAACCCAATCGCCGTCTGTGCTTCAGGGTCATGAATAACTGACTGATTAATCCAGGCGGCTATAGAATCTACCCTCATTCTGTTTTCCCAAAACTCAAGGGTGCATTCTGGTATTTCCTGGATTCCCATTAGTACAGACGTAACATGATCGTCTGAAATAGTGAGAACGTGATTAGTGAATGCGGCTAACTCCGGCTCGAAGTCCTTCTCTAAATTTTTCCGTTTAGTTACTGGACATACGTTATTACAGGGAACGGTCAATACACGACGTTTAACACGGCTGGCAGATTCACCCCCAAATATAGGAAGGTTAGAAAGTACCATTACCATGCCGTCGTATTTGAATTTGAAAGCTGTTTTATGTTTCTCTTCTGCTCTTAGGTAATCTTCCCCAGTCAAGCTTAAAAATTTACCAATTTTACCAGTTTGTCTATCCTCATCTGGAAAAACTACCAACCTTTTGCGGTATGCGTTAGCTGGTTCAAATTTATCTTTACACCATTCCTCAAGGCTGGTGGTGTGTATATTTTCCTCACCAATTAAACTGGTAATTAGTCTAGAGAATGTGCCTTTACCAGTTCCACCCAAACCAATTAAATGCAGGAATTTTTGAAGGTCGGCGCGTCCTTTGATGACTGCGTTACAGAAGCACAACAATAAATCTTTAATGGCAGAATTACCAGCCGATAAGTCGTCAAGAAATTTATTAATCTTGTCAAAAGTTCCACCTGTTTCATAGTTCCTTGGTAGTTGCCAAGTCAATCTGTATCCCGGTGCGTGGTCCAGTAATTTGCCTGTTTTAATTTCTAGTACGCCATTCCTAAATGGTAGTAAATCATTAGGTAGTCGTTCGTTCCAGTTACGCTCTATTAATTCATGTCTTAGCAGTTTAGTTACTGCACTAACAAATGAACTACTAAATCCCTTGTACCCTTCACTTAAGATAATTTGATAAATTACTGCCTCTACATATTCATCTGTTTCTCTTGACCACATTCCATCATTGTCAGCGCCATATCTCATCCAAGATGAAATTTCGTTATTGTAAGCTAATACCCCTCTATATTTTTCAGCAATTTCTCTTGCTACACCTACTTGAGAGGGTTTGTAATCCTTATCATTTTCACTCGAATAACCGCCATCTTTAAACTGCTTTTCTAACCTTGCCATTGCAGCATGATAGGCAGTATCAAAGGCTCCTGAACCCTTGTTAACTATTAAATCATCAACACCTTTTCCATCCTCAGCACGCCAAAAAACATCTTCTATATAAAACGGAACACCGTCTGATTCTAGAGTTAACTTAAGTTGCTTCTTAGCAGAATTTACACGGCGTTTAGTTTTTTCGCTTGCATCCCTGTCCAGTCCAAAAAGCCAAATAGATTCTTCCTGATTGAATTGTTTAAGGTCTTCAATTAAGCCATACTTGTCAATCCTACCTCCACAGGAACAGCCATATAAAGCTATTCCTATGTAACCTTGAGACAGTAAAGATAAACTTTTACCAGCGCCTTCTGTAATGACTTTGGGAATCTTATTCTGGGTTTTCAACCATTCCCAAAAACTACCATCTTCAGGAACTTCTACACCGTATTTATTCCCAATTAACTTTCTAATATTCTTAGGGATTGGTGGTAAAAATGCTCTATCACCAATATCTTTAGGAGCATAATATCTATAAGGACGTTGACGGTCTTCATCCCAGATACTTAATACAGCTTGCCATGTTGTACCATCTTCATTTTTTAGGAAAGCTGCATACAATGGTTCGTTGGCTTGAAATCCAAATCGGGTGTATTTCCATCCTAATTCTTCATGTATTGGTGTTTCCACGTCCCCCCAAGGCGAGGTTTCTACATCTTGATGAAACTCGATACAACCTTTCAATAATGAAGCGATTACCCCACTACCATTGATGAATTTATTCTCTATAAATTCCCGGAATTCATGTAGTGAATTAAATCTATTTCGCCTGGTTTCTTCTGTCACATTCTGGGGATTTTCTGTTATAATTGTAGACATGAAAGGCTCCTGGTATTACTCAATTGCTTGCACCATCAACTGCTATTGTTGATGGTTATTTTTGCATCAAAAAGGAATATCACCTAAATTTTCCTCTAGCGATGGAGCGGGTGATATGTATTCGGGAGTTGTTACACGACCGGGAATTTGTACTTCCTCAGCTTCCGGAAAGTGACAGCCGCAATCGGAACAAGTGAAAGCATTTACATAATCCCCAAGGCTGATATTTTCGCTGTAACAACTGGGGCAAACATATATTGAATAGGTCATTAGTGATTGGTGATTGGTGATTGGTGATTGGTGATTGGTGATTGGTGATTGGTGATTGGTAGCAGGTACTTCCCTAGAACGATCGCCCGTCGCTAAATGCGTTTTTGAACTAGGCACTCTTCTGTCGTCTCTGGGGTTCGCTGTTTACCGGTTTCCCACTTATTCTTTTAGAGGTACTTGCTGATGTGCCGGGAACGCCCACTGACACAAGCTTTCGCCGCTGTTTAGATTTTGTGGGAATCTAAGAATGAGTAGTCATTGGTGACTACTCAAATCCAATTGTATCTCACAGTAATCATTTTTAGATATTTATTTTTAAGTATCCAAAAATGAATATCCTATGTTATTATGAATGAAGACAACGGAAAAAACAAGGACACTCCCTTGAAGCATCTTCGGGAAGCAGCCGGACTCACCCAAGAGCAAATGGCTAGAGAGTTAAATGTAGCTCTCAGTACATTTCGGCGATGGGAAAGAGGTGTGACCGAACCATCATTGACCCGCAAAGAGTGGACTAAGTTCTGCTCATTGCTAAAAGTTAGTTTCGACGATTTGCCCATCGCACTATCAGACAGTGTAGAGAAAAGTTAAGCGCAAACCGGAGAGGTGGCAGCCTCCTAGATCAAAGACCTGCCAGCGCCAAACCTACCTAACGACTGATAACTAACATCCGAAAACTAATTAACAAACTGCATAACAGGGGGAGATAGCAGCCCCCCGGCGATTGACGCATATTCAACGACCTGCTGGTGGTTTATGACCTTAGTTTTCGTATGGTTGCAATGCAGACATGTTTTTTTTGGAGAGAAAATTTTAAATGTATATATCAGTTAAAAGATGGGGGTCGTTGACGATCCAGTATGGCACTACTCACCTAATATTTTTTGGCACTCAAACCGATGCTCATCGCTTCGGGTTTACGAGATTCAACTCTAGGGATTTGTATTTTATGCTTTCACCAAAATTAAGGAGTGATGACTATCGTGTTGTTTGACAGTTTATTAATTATTCAATGCGGTGGGTTTTATTTCAAATGGGGAATATTTGGCATAGCCGCCAGTGGTGTACAAGTTCCAAATTTCCCCTTTGGTTGGTTCTGCTTCACTGTTTCTATTAATCCAAGGTTGAAAGACGAAGATGCAAACTAAAAAAGATTTTTACCTTTCAACAAAAATGAAGAAAACAGTAAAGCTAATTATCACCCGCTATGAAGCAGGAGGTGGAGTCACTACATCTACCAAAATAGACTCAGACTCAAGTCCTGATTTTATAGAGCAATACGGACATCTTTATCAGTTAATTAACGGAGAATATTTTCGGGTTGAATGTGAGTTGTACTCTCAAAGCTTTCGTAGAGTTTGCGAACTAGAAGAAATCATCCAAGAGGCAAGAACAAATGATAATCAGCTTTTCAATGACCACTAATCTGGCTGATAGATTAGGTAAAAAAGACCCGCTTTATGAAGGCGTTAAAACAGTAACTCGCAGACTGTGGACTGATACGAAGTTCAAATCAATCTGTAATCAATACGATGCCGGAATACGTCGTCATGCCGCATGGTCAGCACAGCCATTTGTACCCAACGCTAAACACATTGGATGGGTTAATTTAACTCAATTACCCTACCGTGAAAAACTGGAAGATATGCCGGAGGAAGACGTATTTTTTGAGGGCAATTTATGGAGGTCAAAGGATGAGTTTATCAAGTTTGTAGATATCCATCCCGATAATTTAGTTACTGTGATTCGGTTTGATTTTGTACCCTTAGTTAAGTCAATTAGGAATGTAGCATGATAAATTTCAGACACTTGGATGATGATGAAGTTTTCCGGGTTCAGAAACTGTCAAGACAAGTAGAAGACAAAACAGAACAATATATCAATTCTGTCAATTCAAGCCCTTTTGATATTCAGGACATATCGCTAGACTTTGACGAGTTGAAGGATGCAGTGAGGGCGTTAGAGGATTATTTCAAAGAATTAGACGAAACGGAAGATAAGGAGGCTGAATTTGGACTTTAGAATAATTAACCCCAGTTTTGGCTACTCTGAACACATTGATGAAAAAGCCCGTCAATGGGGAGGAGTAGAAGAAAACATCCTTAATTATTTATGTGATGTTTCCAACCTTGAAAAATTCGCTGACGTGGCTGCTGATTCTGACCAAATAGCATCTTACATTGACCCCTTTCTAGCCAATGCTGAAAAATATTTTGATGCAATGGAGAAGATGTCAGATGGTCAAGTCAAGTGGACTGAATTACGTAAAAAATTTAGTTCCAAAGTTGCTGATTCTATAGCCAAAATCAGAAAATTTGATTCTGAATTTGGTGCGGGGATGGAAATTTTAGACGCTCAAGATAGAAGCGACCGAACTAGATTAGAGGCTAAACGTAAAAATGCTCTAACTGAAATCGCTACCACCTTGCAGCATGATTTACAAGCTGAACTGTTTAGACATCAAAACAAAATTGCTGATATTACCAGCCGTGAGAAAGTCCAATCCGAACGACAAGCAATCAGCAATTCTGTTAGAGAAAAACGTCAATCTTTAATGGAACGGGTTAAACGCGGTAGTCGCGGTGGTAATCCCCCAGAAGAAAAAATCAACATTGGGTAATTCTCAATAAATAGGAGCAAGGCTGATGTTAGTACGGAGTGAACGCCCATCTACTAACACCAGCCCTTTTCATTTTAAAGGGCTGTGTGAAGAAAAGGGTACAGGGAACAGGGAACAGGTAAAAACTTTACCTGAAAACAACAGGGAACGAACTTTTAGACGTGCGGCCAATGCCTGTGAGATTGCAGCAGGGACTTGCCTAAACTCAACAATAATTTTTACCTTTCATCTCCTACAGGTTCACCCCGTGGGCATCTTCTTGGCAGTTGGTACTTGTCACTTTTACTTTACTGCTACGGCTGTTGGTGAAAAATCATTCCCCACTGCAATGGTCGGCGCTGCTGGTTCGCTGTCTGTACTGTGCGCCTTGAGTGAGCCGATAGGTGAATGGTTTGAGGCTAGAACCTCTGTAAATCGTGCGGTTGTAGAGATTGAGCGAATTTACAGTTCTAAAAATGACTTGCCTGATTGGTCAGGAGGAATTACGATCGCCCTCATTATTTTTGGGGTCAAGTTGGCAGTGTTTAGAGCAGTTTCCAAAAAGTGACGGATAAAGTGACGGTTGGTGACGGATAAAGTGACGGTTCGAGTGACGGTTCAGAACCCTTGCCACACAAGGAAAGTGACGGTTGTGACGGATAAAGTGACACTTCATTGTTTTTTTAAGATGAAATATATCAACGACTATCACCAAGAATTAACCGAGAGTCAGCAGTCAACATTGGCGGTTAAAATCCAAAAGCTAAGATTTGACTCACGGATAGGGATTATTTCTGTGGCTTTATTTTCAGGAATGGCAGCATCAGCGATGGCATGGCAGGGAACATCATCAACCAGGATTTACTTCTGTATTAAATCGCCGGCGGGGGAAATTTGCACTGATGAAAAAAACAGGCCATTTAGAATGACTCCTTACCACTGGCAGCAGTGGGAACTGAACGGACGACCAAAACAGGTAACTTTGAACCGATTGGAACTTCCCACCAATCCAGGTAAACCAATTCAAGCCGGCTGGGCATTTATCAGTTTTGCAGTGGCTGGCTGGATGCTCAGACAATTGCAGTTCGCTGAAAATCAAAAGTCAAAATGGGATAACGTAGCTAACCAAAGAGATGAAGCCATAGCCCATCTTGAGACTCAGATGGAATTAATGGAAACTGCCAGAGGCTTAGAACTGATAACAACTGATAACGCCGTTATCATTCAACAGGCTGAAATTCTGGGAGAGGTTGAAATTAAACTCACTCAACTAGAGGCGGCTGAAACTATTTTTGAAGCTGAAACGGCTGGAATGACCGAGGAACAGAAACAGGATTATGTGAACTTTGTCCGCAATCAGCAAACACCTTACCTAACCGGTAATCAAACTTTGGGTAAGACGATTGACCCCAACGACAAGGTGGATGGTGTTGAAAGTAAATCACTACACCCTGATTGGGTAACTCATGCCATTGATTATTTTTGTGTGATGGTTTGGGGCGCTCAGGGCAGTGGGAAAACTACAGCAGCTTCACACATTATCAAAGGCAAAAAACAGAGGGGCGACAAGATTATTATCCTGGACCCTCACGCAGCAAAGGGACAATGGGAAGGATTAGAAGTTATTGGAGCGGGGTTAGATTATGAAGAAATTGACAACTTTATGAAGTGGTACGACGACGAATGTCAGAGACGTTATCAATTATTAAGAAAAGAGGGAGAAGAAGCGGTTAAAAAATTAGGTTCAATTTGTGTGGTAGCTGAGGAATTAACTAATTATGCTAAACGTTGCAAAAACTCAGCAGATTTTATTCAAGCCTGTTTATCGGACAACCGTAAAATTTTCTTCAGTGCAATTTTTATATCTCATGGAAGAACTTTGGCTTTAACTGGCGGCTCTCAAGGAACTGCCAAAACCAGGGATGATTCATTTCTGGAATTACATTGCATTCCCCCAACCGGTGGCAGTGAACGGGCGTGGGAAGTTAAATATCCAGGGGGTGAATTTTCCCCAGTACCTGTTCCCCAGTGGGAGCCGATTTTTGATTTCGGCGAAACGGCTGCGCCCATCTTCCGAAATGAACGAAACGACGATACAGTAACACTTTCAGGAGATAAAAAAACTCATTTCGGACGTTTCAGAATGTCTCGAAATGAGATTTTGGAGGAGATTGATAAACTCCGAAACGAAATGAAATTATCCCAAACCCAAATCATCAAAATCCTTTGGGGTGCAAAGCCTGGGGATAACGACGCTTACCGAAATGCCGTTTCGGAGTTTAAGCAAGTGACAAGTGATAAGTGACAACTGGCTCAACCTTTTCTTTGCTGAATACAATGGTGAAGCTCCACAAACCTATCTTCTAAATTTGATAGACGAGCGCTCAACCTCTTGTCTGAATTTTTTAAAATTGATTCCAAGGCTAAAAAATTGGTTTTAGCTTTGGAATCAATTTCTTCCTGCAACTCTATTCGGAAATCTTTGAAAATCTTGTAAAAGAGAGAGGCTAAGGCGAGTTCGACTCCTATAAATCCTATTAAAAGTTCTATTTCTGTCATTAGAGGCACGGGTAGTTTTTTGAATCTATAAAATCCTCCGCACTGAAATTTGTGTTTTACCTAAAAATTGATAAGGGTAAAATACCAATTGAAATCTTCCTTGCCCGGAGAACAAATATTGAAAATTTTTCTGCAATACCACTACCTGATTTGATGCCACAAGCTTGTCAGGGTAATCAATCAAAACTTCGTCTAAACGTCCACAAGTTTGGTAATTCCTGAAAAGTTTTGATTTTGGAGTGACAGTAATAATCAAACTTGGGTCATCAAAAACATAAGGGATAAGTACAGATTCGATTTTTTTTAAATCCCATCTGTACTCGTTCTGGAAAACTAATTGAGTTTCCATTATTTAGCAGCTTTATCTAGCGAATAGGTTCTTCCGTCTGGACTAACAAAAGAGGTCGGTTTTTTCCCTGCTTTCCCTAGAAACTTTTTGATGTCCTCGATATTGGCTCCGGAAGGAACAGGAACGGAGAGCATTTTAACAGACACGCCCTTTTTTCCTGCTGTATTAGAAGTGGTTCCTGGTAATGGGACTTTAATATGCTTGGCTCCCATTGAACCGCGAACACTCACTTTCACGGTTTTACCTTTACCACCTTTACCTGCTTTTCGTGTAATTTGCGCGTTGGGTTCAATCTTGAATCCAAGTTTTTCGGCTACAGACCTCAACATAAAAACATATTGAGACTTAGCTCCTGCCCCTTGTCCCTGTCCTGATTTAAATAAAACAGTTGCGCGGGGACCTCTTTTTTTAGTTGCTCCTGCCATACTACCTCCCAATCAATGAATAAACGGATCAAAAATCAGAGGTAATCAATAGCGATTACTGTCACATCACCGTTATTTGCAGCAGCAGTTGTAAAAGGCAAGTTAGCAGAAACAGTCGCGTTACCAGCTTCGGTGTCAATCACAATCTGAATGTTATTTGGCTGGTTTTCTACAGGAGTAACAACCTTTTCTGCGCTGGAAAGTAAAGAAGCTGTCTCTAAGAACGCAGCAACAATATTAGTGGAGGTTAAATCACCACCACCATTATTGAAACTGGAATATGTACTACCTAAGTAGTCACTTCCGGAGATTTTGATAGTACCGTCCGTCTGAATACTGGCAATAATGGGAATAGTAGCCGCTACCGCAACAGTGCCAGTATCAAACGAAACAGTGGTAGAAAGGTTTCGTCTGGGAGGTAAACCAGGGTTAGCACCGTTACGGGTATTTTCAGCAGCATCCAAAGCGCGACAAACTTCAAAAAATGCTTGAGGTATTTGGGTGGATTTTAAAGTTCCACCAGTGCCAGCGTCAAATGTACTCATCTTGTTTGGGTCGTAAAAAATGTAATTACCGTAGCTATATCCAGTTGTAGCAGGGTATGTGGCGTTTTGAACCCCTATGATTTGAGTTACCGTTTTCGAGGTTAAGCTCGAAAACGCAATCACGCCTAATTCCCCATCTTGGTTTATGGTGTAATTAAGTGGTAGAGGTGCTTCTTCCTCCTTCTCAGTGTCAAATTTTGGAAGAAGTTGTGGAATTTCTTCTATAGCTTTACGCCACGCTTGATCCACATCAATTTGCTGTCCACTTGGTAAATTGGTAGGATTATTTTTACCAGAAGGTGATTTTATTTTTGAGTAATCAGGGAGAAATATGTACCAATATTTGCGCCACTTAATACCAATATAAATTTTTTTTCTGCGGAGTTTTTGAATTAATTCAATTAAATATTTTGAAGAATAATGTAACAATTGGGCGTAAGCCTCGACTCTTACAGCCCGACGATTATCAATCAGAAAAACCTGGAAAATTGTAGCCATTTTAAATAAGAGATTTTGACCATGTGGGGACTAAGTCTTTTTGACCATCAACAAAGAAATGACAACGGACAGGTTTTACTTTGCATTTCTTGTATACACCTTTTCTTTTACCTATTTTTGGTTCTTGTGTTCCGCTTTTAAGTTCACGCGGTACATGCGCTAAAATTGCATTAATAACTTGTAAGCAAACGGTTTCATTTTTAGCATTAACTATTATTTTTGAATTATCATTTAATACCTTTATACCTTCATAATCTCCTTTTTCATATTCGGGTAGGGATAATTTATAATTTTTATCCTTATTGTAATGTGGAATTGTTAAAGTCCATACTCCCCGACCATATTTACCATCTGGTAAAACTTCTCTATAAATTATTGATAGTTGTGGTTTCTGAAAGCTTCTTACCTGCCACCACTCTGGAACAACAGCGTAAGGCTCTGGACATTTATTATTTTTAGCTAAACATATCTCCGTATTAGTTTTGGATATTTCTTCATACAGTTTTTTAACTTTCTCAACTTCATTCCCCGTCGCGGTTTTGATCACCGTAATAGTAACTTTATTGGTCGTAGGTTTCCATATCCCTTGCGAGTCCTTCTCACAGGCTACGGTGTCTACTTCCACCGATTGCCATTGTAAACACTCTTGTTGTTTGATTCCATTATCTATTTGATTGATAATATTTGTCTGATTATTTACTTGAGTGCTTAAATTAGTTACTTGATTGGTTAGATTGTTTACCTGTGTGTTCGTATTAGTAATCGGATTAACTAAATTGGTAACTTGATTATTAATATTAGTAATCGGATTAACTAAATTGGTAATTTGATTATTAATATTAGTAATCGGATTAGCTAAATTGGTAACTTGATTATTAATATTAGTAATCGGATTAGCTAAATTGGTAACTTGATTATTAATATTAGTAATCGGATTAGCTAAATTGGTAATTTGATTATTAATATTAGTAATCGGATTAGCTAAATTGGTAACTTGATTATTGGTTGAAGTGACGACGCTACCGGTATTTAGAACCACTGGACGCATTGCTAAAACAGCCGCATTAGTAGCTAGTGATGTACCTTGTAAAGCAGCTACTTGCCCTTGTAAAGCAGCTACTTGCCCTTGTAGTGCAAATACTTGTGTGGTGACTGGAACTATAGCCGCTGTTTGCACCGCAGCAGCAGCAAGTGGCGATGCTTGATACCACATATTTAATCCAGCAGGAAAACATTTTCCATTGGTTAATTCCTGGCATAAAGCCTCTTGCATTGTAGATGGTAAAGCATCCGTTTTTAGTCGAATATTGTTAGAAATAACCTCAACGTTAGCGATTTTGGATTGTAAGACTCCCAGAATACCAATTACACCTGCTAATTCAGCCATATTAAAACTCCCATCCTTTCCATTAACGCCGTCTTTTCCTCTCTCTCCTTGAATCCCCTGTTTCCCTTGGATGCCCTGTAATCCTCTTGGTCCAGGAATAGATGCTTTTTTCAATGCCTCTTCTGCCTTCGCAATAGCTTGATTAGCTGTTGAATTAGCAGCATCAGCTTTTGAAATTGCAGTGCCAACTTTTTTATCAAGTTCATTTACTTTAGTAATTGCTTGGTTAGCTGTTGAATTAGCAGCATCAGCTTTTGAAATTGCAGCGCCAACTTTTTTATCAAGTTCATTTACTTTAGTAATTGCTTGGTTAGCTGTTGAATTAGCAGCATCAGCTTTTGAAATTGCAGTGCCAACTTTTTTATCAAGTTCATTTACTTTAGTAATTGCTTGGTTAGCTGTTGAATTAGCAGCATCAGCTTTTGAAATTGCAGTGCCAACTTTTTTATCAAGTTCATTTACTTTAGTAATTGCTTGGTTAGCTGTTGAATTAGCAGCATCAGCTTTTGAAATTGCAGTGCCAACTTTTTTATCAAGTTCATTTACTTTAAAAATTGCTTGATTAGCTGTTGAATCAATTGGGGGAATTTTATCTAAGGCTGAATTTGCTTTTCCTTCCGCTCTTTCCGCTTGATTTTTAATAGGAAGAATTAACCCCAAAATTCTGGAAACATCATTCCCTAACGCTGCCAAACCAGACTCAACAGCATCAATTCTACTCCCCAAAACTTGCAAAATTGCTATCGCGGCTAAGATAGATGCTATTTGGGCGGCTATCCCTGCCAATTTAGTCAAAGCAGCAGCAGCAGCAGTAGCAGCGGCTTTAGCAGCAGTAGAAGCAGCAGCAGCAGCAGCGTTGGCAGCGTTGGCTAAAGCCGTCGCATTAGCAATTTGTGGACCGAGGGGAGATACAGCTAACGCAATTGTACTCCCGATAATAGGGACTATTGAATTTTCAGCGCCTTTTATTGATTCATTTATAATATTTGGTTTTTCATTTTTGGGGATGAATTTATTGTCTAAAGCCGCAATTCTTTGATTTAAACTATTAATTTGACTTTGCAATTTCTCGCAACAATCACATTTACCAGCACATTGCAAAGTTTGATTCAAATTTCCAATTACACTCATGGTATTTATTATTCAATAATTTTATTTAATAAAAATCCCTGTGAACAATCACAGGAATTTTCAGAGAACTAGCTGCAATTTTTATTTTTCAATTGTGCTGCTAAACCTTCAATAGTTGCCCAATCCTGATTACTAATACACTTACCACTACATCCAGTACCACAAGCGGTTTCACATTCTGAAAGCGTGCTGTAAAGTCCTGGGGTGCTGTAAGTGGTGTCAGGAATACAAGCGCCATTTATGCAGTCATATTTCGCCTGTGGCGGTTCGGGGTAGCAAGCATCACAACTTCCATCCCTAACGGCTCTTGGATTTGGACAATACTGGTCTTTGATGGGATAGGTGACAATTTCTGCATGTTCAGTTCCTACAACATAGCCACTACCAGGTCCAAGCAAAACCCCATTAACATAAGGTTGCATCCAAGGTTGGTTTCCCGTATAGGGATTTGTAGGAGAAAATTGGTAGGTTACAGAATCAGCACAAATCAGTAGCTCATACCAGTAACCATTAAAACCTTGTCCGTAAAGTACCCAACATTTTTTAGCCATAATTAGTAGTCATTAGGATCAATCGTTGCTTCAGTGTCTTGTTTGGCGAAGTTTATGGTAATTTGCCGGAGTATCCATGATTCATTATTTTTTGTAGTAAATGAGTTAAAACCGTCGGATAGGTATAGGTTCTGGTTTGGTTCACTATCAAAATTCGCCTGAGTCAGAATAGCTTTAGCCTTTACCGCTATAGCTAAAATAATTTGATCAAGTGTACAAGTTTCAGCGGTAAGTCCTAGATCAGCCTTGGATAAAGTAATGGTAGTAGATGATTGGGTGCAGTTTGCGCCTAAATCAGTTAATGTTTTTTCTGCCATTTTTTTTACGAATATACTTATATATCTATATAGCTATTTATTGATAAATTTGTCAAAAAAAAGACCGGTTTTTTCTCTAAATGGTCAAAATCCGGTCAACAAAAAATATTAAAATTTTAGAACCCAAGCCGATGATGGGATTTGAACCCACGGCCTGCTGATTACGAATCAGCTGCACTACCACTGTGCTACATCGGCATAAACCATCCAAAATTATAGCATAATTCTTAAAAAAATGGTAGATCAAAATCTCAAAAATCGCTTAAAAGCCGAAATGGCCTCACCCTATCGGGGTTTAAGGCAGTTTATTTATCTTGGCGTTGGTGCTTCTGGTTTTATCGGTGCATTTGTATTTTTCTTTCAACTACTTGCAGGTAGAAATATTGATACCACCTTACCCAACTTTGCACTGCAAGCAGGAATAGTTGCTCTCATGGTATTTCTGTGGAGATGGGAACAGCGACGCTCCAAAGAGGTAGGAGTCAGGAGTCAGGAGTCAGGAGTCAGGAGAAGAAATTAGGAAGAAAAGTTTTCGGCGAATATAATAGAGCCTCCGGTCCCGTTAGGGATACGCTACTACACAAACAAAGTCCACTAGTGGACTAACGAAAAACTAGGGATTTCAAACCTGCGTAGGCAGGTTTTGTCTGTGTAGATGTGATTTCTAATCACCCAAGTTGGACTTTTCAAACATCCTCTGAGATAGATCCCTGACTTCTTGGAAAAGTCAAGGATCTGGGTATTGGGTTTGATTGAATTTGTTGAAGTTACTGTGCTGTCACCAAATAAGCAGAAGAAATTGGTTGCGCCCTACCAATAGCCACAAGTGATTGATAAACAAAAGCAGCAATTTCCGCCCTAGTTGCCTGACGATTAGGATCAAGTCGTTGCACCGTCGGATAATTGACTACTAATTGTCTCACAGTAGCAGCAGCCACAGGTCCAATAGCATAATTAGGAATTTGAGCAGCATCTGTGTAAACGCTTAGGACATTGTTATTATTAGCAGTGAAATTCAACCCATTAGCTAAAGCCACTAAAGCCTGAACTCTAGGAATTTGTTGCTGTGGTTTAAAAGTACCATCAGGATACCCTGCTACAAATTGACTTTGGTAAGCAGATTGTATTGCACCATAAGCCCAAAAATTACTTTGCACATCTCTGAACTGAATAGCTTGACGTTTAACAGGAGGTGTCAAAGCTTTAGTGATAATAGTCGCAAATTGGGCGCGAGTGACAGGTTCATTAGGTCTAAAAGTGCCATCGGGAAAACCTGCAATAATATTTTGGGCAGCTAAAGCTTCAATATAAGCTTTTGCCCAATAACCTGTTGGCACATCTTTAAATGCTGTAGCACCTGTACTACCAGTACCACCACTGGGGGGAGTAACAGTTGCAGCTACAAAATCTACAGCGCCCACAATTCGCTTTTGATCAATATCATTGCCGACAGCAAGAATGCGATTACCTCTAGTGGAATTATTTAAGTCGTGACGAGTGTTATTACGAATCAGATTACCACCAGGACTGTCATTAGTACCAAGGTTGGGAAGGGCGTTGATAGTCGCTACAATACCATCCCGCTTATTGTTCTGAATCACATTCTTACGCAGTATGGGTGTGGCAGATTCAGAGATAAACAGACCATCTTGGTTTTGAATAATTTGGTTGCCTTCTACCAAAGGTGTAGAATTTCCACCAATAGCCAAACCAAAACCAGTATCTTCAAAGGTGTTATTTCTAATTTCACCTTGAGCAGAACGGGCTAAAGAAACCCCATTACCTCCATTTTTGAAAAAGATGTTATTTTCAATTTTGGGATTTCCTGTACCTGTAACAAAAACCCCTTCTCTGACACTGTTGGTAAAAGTATTGTTTTTGATAGTGGGATTGCTTGATTCTACCCAAACAGCAGTACCTCGTTGATTGGGATTAGTCACAGTTAAGCCAGCAATAGTGGTGTTATTTTCTGCGAGGATTGTTATATCCTGTCTAGCAAAAGTACGACTGGTGTAAAACCCACCACCTGTAATTATTGTTCCTTGACCTTTGGCAGATTCATTACCTATAAGTGTCACTCCTGGTTTGAGTATTAAAGGAAAACTTTCCCCAGTGTCCTTACTATAGTTACCAGGAGCAAGTTGAATCACTGTGTTTGCTTGCGCCTGGGAAAGAGCAAAGGTAATGGTTTTGTAAGGTGTTGCTGCGCTCACACCAGCACCGGCACGATCTTGACCAGTTACCGGATTAACATAAATGACTGTAGCACTAGCAGGAATTTGGGCAATTAAAGTTTGAGTAGAACCAGCGTTTACCTGACTGGGTAGCAATGTTGAACTACCAGCAATAACTAACAAAGCAGTCAAACTGCTTCCTAAAGATAAACGAGAAATGTGAAAACCCTTAGATTTCATATTTTTGATATACTTGCTTACGGTACTTTTAAGACAGTCTAAGGTAACAGCGTCGCACTGTAAAACCTATGCAAAAATATACTGGATGATCAACAGTGATTCTGGGTAAAGTTGGAAATCGGATACGATCTATCTATATTGGGTATTGAACAAATTATTTTTTCTTAGGATAGGTCGAATTACGTTGCTTAGGTATTTCTCCTCGCAATTGTAATCTACCATTAGTAATAATTCGTAACATTTCCTGAAGATCCTGTTCGATATTTTCTAGAACATTATCGGCATATTGATCAGCACCATCTTCAATTTCTTGAGCTTGAGCGATCGCATTTTGGCGCATTTCCTCTAACTCTTGCATACAAGCACGTTTTTTGCGTTCAATTTCTGCCAGAGTATCTTGCATCATTGCGTCACACTCTTGCTGCACTTTCCGACGCAATTGTTCAGCTTCTCGTTCCGCCTGTCTGATAATATCGCTATCAGCCAAAATTTGCGCTCTTTTCGCCTGTGCTGCTTCTACCACCTGCTGGCCGTACTCCTCCGCTTCCAGCATGATTTCCTCCTTGTTTTGAAGGAGTTCTGCTGCTTCCTGAAACACCGACGGTAAAAAAACACGCACAAAATCAAGCTGTTCTAGAACCTTGTCTTCATCTATCAGCGTGCGTCCAGTCAGAGGAATTTGCAAACCAGCAAGAATCATATCCTCTAAACGGTTGAGTTCTTGGAGAATATCTACACCTCCTTGTCCAATGGGGTTTTCTTGAGGTGGGACATTTTTTCCGTTGTGGTTGGGTTCAGGTTTGGAGAGTTTTGGTTGTAGCATTGGTATATATCCAGGGCAATGTGTGGGGGAACAAGATGATCGACAGAGCCACCAAACTTTGCAATCTCTTTTACCACACTACTGCTTAAAAAACTATACTCGTTTGAGGTGGCCAGAAAAACTGTTTCCATCTGAGTGGAAAGTGTTTTATTAGTGTGAGCCATTTGTAGCTCAATCTCAAAATCGGAAACTGCTCGTAAACCACGTAACAAAACTTGTGCTTGTCGCATTTGGGCATAGTTAACGGTAAGTCCATCAAAACTGTCTATCTCCACATTCGGTAAATGTTTTGTAGCCAGACGAATTTGTTCTAACCGTTGTTGCACCGGAAAAAGTGGTATTTTGTTAGGATTTCGCAATACAGCCACTATTACCTCGTCAAACAGCCGACTACCGCGCTGAATGATATCAAGGTGTCCCAATGTAATAGGGTCAAAGCTCCCCGGATAGATAGCAATCATTTATATAAATTAAACAGCTTTAGGTAATTATAGCGACATACAGGCAGCAGGGGGCAGGAGTTATTAATTTTGGATTTTGGATTTTGGATTTTGGATTGTTTTTGTTAACTCCAAGTTAAAATCTAAAATCTAAAATCTAAAATTTTCTTCCCCAATCACCAGTCACCAATTACAAATCACCAATCACCAGTCCAGCTTATGATGTTGAAGTCCAGAATATAGCAGTAGTCAATCAAATCCTTTTAGGTAATTCTGCATGGCAATAGATTTTTCTGCTTTGCCCTTGGGGTTTCAATTTACCTCTCCAGGACCAATTATATTTGAAGTCGGTCCAGTGGTTATCCGCTGGTATGGCTTGTTGATTGCCTCAGCCGTGTTAATTGGCGTTAGTCTTTCGCAATATCTGGCAAAGCGTCGTCATGTTAATCCTGAGTTAATTAGTGATTTGTCGATTTGGCTGGTAATTGGGGCTATTCCCGCAGCTAGGCTATATTATGTTTTATTTCAATGGTCAGAATATTCCCAGCATCCAGAGAGGATTATAGCCATTTGGCAGGGAGGTATTGCCATTCATGGAGCAATTATTGGTGGTGTCATAGCGGCATTAATCTTTGCCAAACTGAAAAAGATACCTTTTTGGCAATTAGCAGATTTAGTAGCGCCTTCGCTGATTTTAGGGCAAGCGATCGGACGTTGGGGTAATTTCTTCAATTCTGAAGCTTTTGGCAGACCGACTGATTTACCTTGGAAGCTGTATATTCCCTTGGATCGTCGTCCTCCCAGCTTGGCTAATTTTGAATATTTCCATCCCACTTTTCTCTACGAATCTCTGTGGAATTTAATGGTTTTTGCCCTGCTGCTAATTTTATTTTTTCGCGCTATATCTGGCAAGCCTCGCCTCAAGGTAGGGACGTTATTCTTAGTTTACTGGGTAGCCTACAGCTTAGGACGATTTTGGATTGAAGGCTTACGCACAGATAGCTTGATGTTAGGACCTTTGAGAATTGCACAAATAGTTAGTTTAACGGGAATTTCTTTAGGTTTAGCTGGTTTAACTTGGCTTTATTTATTCAAACGCCCTTTACCTGATGTGGTGACTGGTGATTGGTGATTCTATTTTGGATTTTGGATTTTGGATTTTGGATTGTTTTTGTCAACTCCAATCTAAAATCTAAAATCTAAAATTATTCTGACTCCTGCCTCCTGCCCAAAAATAAAAAATGCCCCAGAGTTTTCTCTAGGGCTTAACCAGGGTGCATCTACCATATCTCTCTACTAGGCCAAGGGAGTTAATCCGGAAGGGTAGTCAAGAAATGCCAAAAAAATTTTTTTGGGAATAGTTGTGTAGATTTCTATAAGTGAATGTACCAATAATATGAGTGATGCAAGTTTGATTAATTCCTTAGAATCAGCAGTGTATATTGTGGGAGCAGGACCGGGAGATCCGGATTTATTAACGGTTAAGGCGCAAAAACTCCTCTCTAGGGCTGATGTAATTTTATTTGCTGATTCTTTAATTCCAGAACAGATTTTAGATATTTGTCGGCAAGATGCCCAAATTATTAAAACGGCGAATAAGACTTTAGAAGAGATGTTACCGATCATGGTGGAAGCAGTGCGATCGCATAAGTCTGTGGTGCGTCTTCATTCTGGTGATCCTAGTCTTTATAGTGCTATCCATGAGCAAATGCAGCTTTTGACTGAGGCGAATATTCCTTTTGAAGTTATCCCTGGTATTAGTGCTTTTCAAGCTGCGTCCGCTAAACTCAAGATAGAGTTAACAGTGCCTAATTTGGTACAAAGCATAATCCTCACCCGCATCAGTGGACGCACAGAAGTACCAGCTAGAGAGGAATTAGCTAGTTTGGCTGCACATCAAGCTAGTCTGTGTTTATACCTGAGTGCGCGTCATGTTGCCAATGCCCAAGCTCAACTCTTGGAACATTACCCACCACAAACCCAAGTGGCTATTTGTTTTCGTGTAGGCTGGCCTGATGAAAAAATCCGGGTTGTTCCTCTTGACAAAATGGCAGAATGTACCCAACAAGAACAATTACTGCGGACTACACTTTATATCATTAGTCCTGCCCTGTTACCAGTAACAGGTCGTTCTCGTTTATACCATCCACAGCATAATCATTTGTTTCGTTCATCTCATCACTGAATGCAGAAAACAAAGTAAAATTAGGAGAATCATTGCTACCTTCTCAGGATGGCAATTCTCAAATTTTAATGAAGATTTGAAAATTCATTAAGATTATTCCGGCAATTATTTCATTTTTTTGTAATTTTCAATTTTGAATTGTTGATTATGCCATTAATTAAAGTCCAAACTTCTGTATCTGCCCCAGAAAAAGCTCAAATTGAGTCCATGCTTAAAGGTTTATCAGCCAAGTTAGCTAAACATACAGGTAAACCAGAATCTTATGTGATGACAGCTTTTGAACCAGAAATACCCATGACTTTTGCAGGAACTACAGATCCAGTTTGCTATATTGAAATTAAAAGTGTTGGCATAATGAAACCTGAACAAACTTTAGCTATGAGTCAGGAATTTTGCCAGGAAATTAACTCTTGTTTGGGTGTTCCTAAAAATAGAATTTATATAGAATTTGCTGACGCTAAGGGTTTTATGTGGGGTTGGAATAGTACAACCTTTGGTTAATGTTTTTTAATCATTCAGCTATCAGCTATCAGCTAATAAATTTCAGATGAAATAGACATCTGGTGACAAATAATCTAGAGACGTTCCATGAAGCATCTCTACAAAAGTTGTCTAAAGCATTTAGTTGATGTCTAAATAAACCTAACTATTCCCTATTTATCAAATAATGAGTTATGAGCAAGAGTAATATCTCTGCTATCACTATTCCTGGTTATCGCATCACAGAAGTCATTCATGTTAGCACTAGAACGACTGTATATCGTGGTGAGCAAGAAAAGACTCAAACTCCAGTCATCATCAAAACTTTAAACGCACAATATCCCCAATTGCACGAATTGATATCCTTAAAAAATCAGTTCACAATTATCCAAGAAATAGAACATCCAAATATTATCAAATCCTATGCTTTAGAAACTAATGGTAATAGTTATGCTTTAATCTTAGAAGATATTGGCGGCATATCTCTATATCAATATGCTCAGTCTCAACCATTAAAATTAGATTTATTTTTCAATATAGCTATTCTCATTGTTGAGGCGTTAGAATTTTTATATCAAAATAAAATTATTCATAAAGATATCAAACCCAAAAATATTATTATTAATCCAGAAACGAAGCAAATTAAACTGATAGATTTTAGTATTTCTTGTCTCTTACCTAAAGAAGTTACCGAAATCAAAAACCCAAATGTATTAGAAGGTACGCTTCCCTATATGTCACCAGAACAAACGGGAAGAATGAATCGCGGGATAGACTACCGGACTGATTTTTATTCTTTGGGTGTGACATTTTATGAATTACTCACAGGAAAATTACCTTTTATGAGTAATAATCCTTTAGAGTTGGTGCATTGTCATCTGGCGAAAACTCCTGAGCATCCCAGGGAAATTAATCCCCAAATTCCTGAGATTGTTGCAGATATGATTTTCAAATTAATGGCAAAAACCCCAGAGGAAAGATATCAAACAGCCAGGGGGATTAGATATGATTTAGAAATCTGTCAACAAATGTTATTAAATCAAGGTGCAATTTCTGATTTTGATTTAGGACAAAGAGATATAGCAGACAGATTTATAATTTCTGATAAAATTTATGGGAGAGAAAATGAGATTTCAAGTTTATTAGAGTCTTTTGAAAGAGTCAGTAATGGCAATAAAGAATTAATCTTAGTAGCTGGTTTTTCTGGTATTGGTAAAACTGCGGTTATTAATGAAATTCATAAACCTATTATCCGTCAAAAAGGTTATTTTATTTCTGGCAAATATGATCAATTTCAACGCAATATTCCTTTGTCGGCTTTAGTAAAAGCATTGCAGAGTTTATTACAGCAACTTTTAACCGAAAGTACCGACAAGTTACAAGAATGGAAAAGTCATATTTTATCAGCACTGGGAGAACAAGGACAAGTTATTATTGATGTCATTCCCGAATTAGAAAACATTATTGGTAAGCAACCTGATGTTCCAGAACTTACAGGTAGTGCTGCTCAAAATCGCTTTAATTTTCTCTTTGGTAAATTTATTCAAATATTTGCCACAAAAGAACATCCATTAGTAATTTTTTTAGATGATTTACAATGGGCTGATTCAGCTTCTTTGAAGTTAATAGAATTATTAATTAGTGAAACAGATACTCAATATTTGTTGTTCATTGGAGCATATCGAGATAATGAAGTCTATGCTGGACATCCTTTAATAATTACCTTAGATAATATTCGCAAAGCCGATGTTATAGTTAATCAAATAAACCTACAACCTTTAGATAAATTACACTTAAATCAACTAATAGTAGATACTTTATATTGCCCAGAATCTGAAACAGAATCTCTCACTGAATTACTGTTAACCAAAACCCAAGGAAACCCATTTTTTACTAATCAATTAATGAAATCCATGTATGAAGATGGGTTGATTAGTTTGAATTTTAATCTTGGTTATTGGCAGTGTGATATTTATGCAGCTAAGGCTTTATATCAGAATGATGATATTGTACAGTTTTTAGGTTCGCAAATCAAAAAATTACCAATTGATACACAAAATATCTTAAAAATAGCAGCTTGTATAGGTAATCAATTTGATTTATATACTTTATCTATCGTCTGTGAAAAATCACAATTAGAAATAGCTACAAATTTATGGAATGCTCTGAAACAAGGTTTGATTTTACCACAAGATGAAAGTTATAAATTTTATGTAGATAGTATAGATGTTATTTCTGTATCTGGTTCAGAATTAGAATTGAATAATTTGGAAAGACTGACAGTTAAATATAAGTTTCTCCATGACAGAATACAGCAAGCTGCTTATTTATTGATTCCTGATGCTGAGAAACAAGCAACACACTTGAAAATTGGGCAATTAATTTTAAAAAATAGTGATTCTTGGGAACTAGAAGAAAAAATATTTGAGATAGTCAACCAGCTTAATATTAGTGTTGAATTAATTACTAATGAATTAGATAAATATGAATTAGCTAAACTCAACTTAATTGCAGGGCAAAAAGCTAAGTTGTCTACAGCTTATGAAGCGGCTGTGATATATTTAAGAATGGGTTTAGAACTGTTAGCAATAGATAGTTGGCAAAATCAGTATGATTTGACTTTAAATCTTTATGTAGAAGCTGTCGAAGCCGAATTTTTAAACATTAATTTTGAGCAAGCACAAACCTATATAAAAATAGTCAAAAACCATGCACATAGTTTACTTGATCAAGTGAAAGTATATGAAGCAGAAATGCAAATATATATGGCTCAGGTACAAATCCAATTAGCCATTGAAACAGGTTTAAATATCATCAATTTGTTGGGAGTTAACTTAGAAAAAGAACCACCAGCAAACTTAAATGTTGATGATTTAATCAATTTACCTGTGATGACTGCACCGGATAAAATTGCAGCGATGCGGATTTTAGCTAACATGACTGCTGCTAGTTATTTTGTTGATCCGGCATTATTTCCAGCAATTATTTTTACCATGATACATTTATCGGTTAAATATGGTAATTGTTCAAGTTCTGCTCATGGGTATGTGAATTATGGTGTATTATTATGTGGTTTTTTCTTAGATATTGATACTGGATACCGCTATGGTAAATTGGCTTTGAATTTATTGGATAAATTGGATGCCAAAGAAATCAAATGTAGAGTTTTAGTAATGTGGAATGCTAATATTAATTTTTGGAAAAATCATGTTGATAAAACAATAGACAGTTTACTGGAATCTATAAATTGTGGTATAGAAGTGGGAGATTTAGAATATGCTGGTTATGCTTCCGCTATGTACAATATAAATATGATATTAAATGGAGAAAATTTAGCATCTATATTTCAGCATCTCGAAACCTATATACATTTAATGTGTAAGTTCAAGCAAGAGGGAACGGTTCCTGTTCACCAAGTCTGGAAACAGTTTGTGTTGAATTTTTTAGATAGCAATAATATTAATAAATCGGATTTTAGTGGTAATTCATTTAATGAATCTGTATTATTACCACTTTTATTAGAGACTAATAGCTCTACAACATTGTTTTCTTTATATTTAGCCAAAACTATATTTTTTTACTTATTTAAGGATACCAAAAAATCTATTACAACTGCTGTACAAGGAAAAGAATATTTACAGTATGTTGTTGGACAAATTACTGTCATTTACCATAATTTATACTACTCTTTATCTCTTTTGGCTGAATATCCAAATCAATCTATAAGTGAACAAGAGACAAGTTTCAAAATTGTTTTAGCCAATCAAAAGCAAATGCAATTGTGGGCTAATCATGCACCACAAAATTATCAACATAAGTATGATTTAGTGGCAGCAGAAATAGCAAGAGTATTGGGTAATAATTGGCAAGCAATGGAACTTTATGATCAAGCAATTGCTGGAGCTAAGGAAAATAAATATATCCAAGAAGAAGCTCTTGCTAATGAATTAGCTGCTCAATTTTATCTCGAATCTGGTAAAATAAAAATTGCTCAAACTTACTTAATAGATGCTTATTATTGTTATGTTAATTGGGGTGCTAAAGCTAAAGTAGAAGATTTAGAAATAACCTATCCTCAGCTACTTCTTCCGATTCTCAAGCAAAAAGCAATAAACAGTGAAGAACCTAATTTGATTAGTAAGCTTATATCTGATTCTAGCAATAGCAGTGTATCAGCAATTTTAGATTTAGAAACTGTGACTAAAGCATCTCTAGCTATTTCTTCAGAAATCAAAATAGACAAATTACTACATAATTTACTGGATGTAATTGTAGAAAATATAGGTGCGAAAAAGGCTGTTTTTATTTTACAGCAAGAAGGCAACTTATTTGTTGTACCACAATATCGAGAAAACCAAAAAGTTGAGTTAAATTTTACACAATTAAGTGAGTATCAAAACTTACCATTAAGCATTATAAATTATGTTTTGAATACTCAAAAAGACATCTTGATTAATGATGCTACTACTGAAAAAACATTTGCTGTTGATCCTTATATTATTAAATATGAACCTAAATCTATTCTCTGCAATCCTATTTTAAATCAAGGTAAAGTTATCGGCATTATCTATTTAGAAAATGATTTAACAGTAGGTGCATTTACCCCGGAAAGACTGAAAGTATTAAAACTCTTATCTTCCCAAGCTGCTATTTCCTTAGAAAATGCCCAACTTTATGGTAAATTAGAAGAAAAAGTTGCCCAAAGAACCCAGGAATTAAATGAAAAAAATCTGCACTTAGAAAAAACACTGCGGGAATTACAATTTACACAACTGCAACTAATTCAAACGGAAAAAATGTCTAGTTTAGGACAATTAGTTGCTGGTATTGCCCATGAAATTAATAATCCTGTAAATTTTATCTATGGTAATATTGATCATGCTCAAAGCTATATTGAAGCTTTGATAAATTTGCTCCATCTTTATCAACAAGAGTATCCCCAACCTACATATTTATTGCAACAAAAGATGGCAGAAATAGATTTAGATTTTTTGATTGTAGACTTACCAAAAATACTCAGGTCAATGTCTGTAGGTGCAGATCGTATTCGCAAAATTGTTCTGGGATTACGTAATTTTTCTCGTTTAGATGAATCGGAAATGAAACCTGTAGATATCCATGAGGGGATTGAAAGTACATTAATGCTGTTGCAACCCCGGTTAAAAGAAAAGTTAGGTTATGCACAAAATATAGTTATTAAAGATTATGGTAAGTTACCTTTGGTTAGCTGTTATGCTTCCCAGCTAAATCAGGTGTTTATGAATATTATCAGTAATGCGATTGATGCTTTATATCAATATAAGCAGAGTTTATCAAAAGCGGAAAGAGAATTACATTTTAGTCAAATTACAATTAGCACGGATATCATTAATAATGATTGGGTGAAATTTTCCATTAAAGATAATGCAATGGGGATGAATCCAGAAATTACACAACGAATATTTGATCCTTTTTTCACCACCAAATCAGTTGGTGAAGGTACAGGTTTAGGTTTATCAATTAGTTATCAAATTATCGTAGATAAACATAGTGGAAGAATAGAGTGCGTGTCTGAACCGGGAATGGGTACAGAATTTATTATTCAAATTCCTATTAATTCGAGTCAGAAAAGCCACACAATTTGAGATCATGGGTGTAGGATAGAGATATAGAATCAAATTATGGTTTTTTTATGTCTGCTACACCTGTTGTATCTCCCGTAAATTCCACTAACTCTACAAACTCTACCACTGCAAACTCTGAACTTGTTTCCCCTCTTCTCGGTGCTTCGGTAGCTGAGTTAACCGCTTGGGTTCAAGAACAAGGACAACCTGGATACCGGGGGAAACAACTACATAATTGGATATATGATAAAGGTGTGCGTAATTTAGCAGATATTTCTGTATTTCCTAAAAGTTGGCGAGAAAAAGTTATAGATATTCCTATAGGTCGTTCATCTCTACATTATCGTTCTGTTGCTGCTGATGATACGGTAAAATATCTGTTGAAATTAGCAGATGGAGAAATTATTGAAACTGTTGGTATTCCCAGTGATAAGCGGTTAACGGTTTGTGTTTCTACTCAAGTTGGTTGTCCAATGGCCTGTGATTTTTGTGCGACGGGGAAAGGAGGTTTTAAACGTAATCTTAGCCGTGCAGAAATTGTGGATCAAGTATTAACTGTACAGGAAGATTTTCAGCAACGGGTGAGTAATGTGGTGTTTATGGGAATGGGTGAACCGTTGTTGAATACGGAAAATGTAATTTTGGCGTTGAAATCTTTAAATCAAGATGTGGGAATTGGAGCGCGATCGCTCACTGTTTCTACTGTAGGTATTCGCGATCGCATTCGTCAATTAGCCGAACACCATTTTCAAATTACCCTCGCTGTCAGTCTTCATGCACCAAACCAAACATTAAGAGAACAAATTATTCCCAGTGCTAAACCCTACCCCATCGAAGACTTACTCGCAGAATGCCGAGAATATGTAGAAATAACCGGACGCAGAGTAACTTTTGAATATATCCTTTTAGCGGGAGTCAACGACTTACCAGAACACGCTTTAGAATTATCAAAACGTCTGCGCGGTTTTCAAAGTCATGTGAATTTAATTCCTTACAACCCTATCGAGGAAGTAGATTATAAAAGACCAAACCGCGATAGAATACAAGCTTTTGTTAATGTTCTCCAACAACAAAACATTGCTGTGAGTGTCAGATATTCTCGCGGTTTAGAAGCAGACGCAGCTTGTGGACAACTGAGAAGAAATAAAAGGTAATTAGTAATTGATAATTGATAATTGATAATTGATAATTGGTAAACATAAAATTGATTACCCAGTCACCAGTCACCAGTCACCAGTCACCAGTCACCAGTCCCCAGTCCCCAATCACCTATTTTTTAGCATAAATACCTGGTGCATAAGCCTCAATAACCCTACCAGTGCGAGTGCAGCTAATCATCAGGTAATCACAGGTTGGGCATTGTGTTCTGGTGACTTGACTCTCAGCAATAAAGTGACGTTCAGCTGTACTGCCGCAATTTGGGCAATGAACTTTTTGTAAAACTTGCATTTTAAAACCCCTGGATTAAATAATGTTGGTAAAAATCCGTAACTCTAGCCAGTCAAGATTTATAGCCACAGAGGCGGCTATTTTTTAAAAAATTTAACAATTTAAAAATTTCACGCATTCTTATTCATTATCTTAGTCTTCATATTTTTAGTCGTCACACTTTAGATATATAAATTTACTTTTCCTGTAACTTTTGTTTTCATTCTTAGTGATCCCCGTACTTTAATCTTTGAGACAAGTATATTTATCCTTTTGTTTTTAAATAGGTTATTTTTGTATTCAACCGCTACAGAAAAAGAAAAACTGTATTTTAAGTCACAAAATATTTTTCTTTAGATTTTGTTAAGCTTTTCGCTGTATAAATTGTATTTCAGATTACAATTGTATTCTCGGCTATAGTGGTATTTACTACCTTGATTATCTTTATTAGAGAAAATATCATTACATGACTCAGTGATAATTTAAGCAAAACTTCCAACATGAGATATTACAGTAATCAACTACTTTTGCTAATCTAGAGATTAGTAATGGGTAATGAGAAATGGGTAATTAGTAATAGATATTCTTAATTATTAATTGCCCATTATTTCTTATCATGTAAGACTTTAAGAGTTATCGAATTAGCGAGATTACACCAAAAAATAGCCAACATTAGAAAAGATACATTACATAAAATCACGACTACTTATTAGGGGTTGCTGAGAAAGTCTTTTCGTGAAGGAATAGGAGTCAGGAGTCAGGATTCAATTGAACTCCTGACTCCTTGATAGCGATTTGTACTGAGCAACCTGTACTGAGCGAAGTCGAAGTAAGTCAAAGTAAGCGTGGCGTTAGCCATACTCCTGACCCCTCACAGATAACTTTTCAGCAAACCCTATTTACGCCGTGCTGTACTAGAATATAAAACACAACTATATGACAGTAAATTAGTAATTGTGGATAGATTTTATCCCAGTAGAGACGTTATATATTTAGTAGCTAGAAGCATCTTAGAAGAAAAAGCAAGGAATTTCTACTATGCTCATTTGCCCGCAATGTCAATTTGAAAATCCCAATGACAATAAGTTTTGTCAAAGTTGTGGCACGTCTTTAACTTATAAGACTTGTCCTGAATGTGGGGCAGAAGTCCTTTTAAATAATCAATACTGTCACAAGTGTGGTGCAGAATGTGGCACGATTTGGTGGGCAATCATCACCCAAGAAGTACCTGTTGTTGTTTCCGAATTTGGGGACGAGAAATTAACACCAGATATAGGCAACACAAACACCCGTCTACAATTTGCGGTAGGCTCATTTTTAGATCGGGGACAACGCTATCAATTATTAGAACCTTTACCAGAACCGGAAGTGATGCCGGGTGGTACGGAGTATAAATTCAAGGTTTTAGATTGCCAACCCTTTCACATTTCACCTATTGAGGCGATGCTGGAACATCAACCACAGGGTTTGATTGTGCCATCGGTGAGTGTAATTGGTATTCCTAGTTTGGCTCAAGCTTATGTGGCATTGCAACAGGAAATGCCACCGGGAATACCAGTAATTCACGATGCTTGGCAACAAGATAATATGCAGGTGGTACTGATTGAAGACCGTTCCCATTGGCAGTTGTTACTAGAGGCGTGGCAAGATCCTACAACCCATCCATTGCAGATTTTACACTGGTGCTATCAGATGATCCAACTTTGGGAAATACTGAAACCAGTAAATTGTCGTCAAAGTTTGTTGAAGTTATCAAATCTGCGACTAGATGAAGACCAAACTCTGGGGGTGCAACGGTTGTATCTGGAAACACCTACTGAAAATTTGCCTACTGATGGCGAGCCGCTTTTAACTATCAAGTCTTTGGGAAGGGTTTGGCGCAATTTATGTCTACAGTCTCAACATATTCATATTGCCTCTCTTGTGCAAATTTTGGATGATTTAGAAGCTGGTAAGATTGCCACTGGGGAAGAATTGCGATCGCATTTGCAGGAAATATCCACAGAACTACAATCACCTTCTCACTCTGGTGTTGCTTCTACAGAAACAAAATATGCTTTTGCGCCAACTGTGTTGCAAGATGATAATTGGCAGGATGAGGAAAGAAATGAAGATGCACCGACAATTATCTTGTCAATGCAATTAAGGACTGTGGAAGATGTAGGATGCACTGATGTCGGTCGTCAACGTGATCACAACGAAGATTATTTTGCCATTGAAACCAAGCAGCAAAAGCTGGATGTACCTGGAAATCGCCATTTGCAAGCTAGGGGTTTGTATATTCTCTGTGATGGGATGGGGGGACACGCTGGAGGTGAGGTGGCCAGTGAGTTGGCTGTAACTACTTTGCGAAAATACTTTCAAGAAAAGTGGGTTGGGGAGGAACTGCCAACATCTGAAATGATGGAAGCAGCGGTTTTGTTGGCGAATCAAACGATTTACGATCTCAATCAACAAGGACTGCGTTCTGGTGTGGGGCGCATGGGTACAACTTTGGTGATGTTATTGATGCAAAACACTAAGTTAGCAGTTGCTCATCTGGGAGATAGTCGTCTTTATCGTGTCACTCGCAAGGGGGGACTAGAGCAAATGACTGTGGATCACGAAGTGGGTCAACGGGAAATTGCTAAAGGGGTACCTGCTAGTGTAGCTTATGCTCGTCCAGATGCCTACCAACTCACTCAAGCTTTGGGTCCACGAGATGCCAATTTTGTCCATCCTGATATCAATTTCTTTGAGATTCATGAAGATTGTTTGCTGTTGTTGGTTTCCGATGGGTTATCTGATAATGATTTATTGGAAACTAATTGGCAGACTCACCTCACACCGTTGCTCAGTTCGAGTACAAATTTGGAATCAGGTCTGAGCGACTTGGTTGATCTGGCAAATGAATACAATGGTCACGACAATATTACGGCTATATTGATTCGGGTTAAGGTTTCTCCGATACAAACAAGCTAACTCTTGCTAACTAGCTGTTAACCCTATCAGCAAAGTTGACATAGAATGGAAATGAGCTTGATAGGCCATGTCTTTACAAGTAGTTCTCTTTTCTGATAGATAAATAATTATGAATTATAAATTTTGATTGTGGTAACACTGACCCTGTTAGACACGAAAAATAAAACGCCGCTTAAACAGTGGAGTTTTCAGGGTTCCTCTGTGATTCGCATTGGTCGCGCGGTGGATAATCATGTTGTACTCAATGATAGTTTAGTTTCTCGGTATCATCTGCAACTTCAACAATTGAGTTCTGGCAGCAGTGATGCTTGGCAGGTAATTAGTCAAGGGACAAATGGTACTTTTCTTAATGGTGTTCTGGTAACAAAAAGTACGTTATCCGATAATTCTCTCCTGCAACTAGCACAGGGAGGACCTATACTCAAATTTCAACTTGAGGATATACCGGAACTGACTGTTTCACCTTGGCAACCAATACACCAGGAAATTGAGAAAGTTGCAGTTTCCCATTGCAATCACGAAGGAAATTCCCCAAATAATATATTTTGTGTTCACTGTGGTCAACCGCTAACTGTTATCAAGCGAATTCGCCATTATCAGGTCTTACGCACACTGGGACAGGGTGGTATGGGTACTACTTACCTAGCTTGGGATGCTACAGGCGTAAGTACGGGTGTTCCTCAACTGTTGGTGCTAAAGCAGATGAATGCGGATATGGCTAAAATTGCTAAAGCGCAGGAGTTGTTTGAACGAGAAGCGAAAACTCTAAAATGTCTTAATTATCGAGGAATTCCCAAATATTATGATTTTTTTGCCGAAGATAGGAAAAACTACTTGGCAATGGAGTTAATTCACGGACAGGATTTGGAAAAGCGTGTATATACTACTGGTCCTGTGACTCCTCATCAGGCGATCGCCTGGATGATTCAGACTTGTGATATTTTAGATTATCTTCATCATCAAGATCCACCGCTGATTCACCGGGATATTAAACCTGCTAATTTGATGGTGAGAAATGCTGATAATCAAATTGTGGTGTTGGATTTCGGTGCTGTGAAGGAAATTGGCACTGCACCGGGGACAAGGATTGGTGCGGAAGGTTATTGCGCTCCTGAGCAGGAACGAGGACAACCATTGACACAATCGGATTTGTATGCTATAGGTCCAACTTTGATTTTTTTACTGACTGGGCAAAATCCTGTAAATTTTATCCGCCACAGGGGACGTGGTGTTTGTTTTGATGTGAAAAATGTGCCGACAATTACTCCTCAACTCCGCGAAATTATTGAACGGGTGACGGAACCTCTACCACGCGATCGCTTTCAAAGTGCTAAGGATTTGGCTCAGGCGTTAATGGCTTGTCAGTGATTGGTGATTGGTAATTGGTAATTGGTAATTGGTAATTGGTAAATTTATTACTGTCACCTGTCACCAGTCAAGGGTCCCCAATCCCCAGTCCCTAATCTTCGTCCCAGGTTTCTACTGCTAATAGATCACCAATGGGATCTTGCATACTAAAGCCAAAGTCTAGGAGTTCTTGTTTCCAGTGTTGCCATTCATTGCCGTAGAGGAAGGCAATTTTCCAGATGCTATCGCTGGGCTTGATAATACTGGATTCTACGAGTGATTGCACATTGCGCTGCAATTTCACCATAGGGTGAATCACTTGCTGAGTCATAACCTCGATGTGGTTCAAATTTTATTTGTGTGAATACTTAGTTAAAACTGCTTTCCAGTTGGCATTTTTTACTGGTGCGCGAGTCCTATAGTTGGGCGAAGCCAGTCTTAACTTCTAGAGTATATCATAAATGATTCTGGGAAATTGCTAAAAATTTGGTTTTGTACGGTAATTACGACCACAGTTATCAATTGATAATTGACAATTGACAATTGATAATTGTTTCATTCAAGGCTTAAAACCTCCCCTTTCAAGGGGAAAAAAGCAAAAAATTCAGCTTTTCAATCCTCTCCCTTCAAGGGAGAGGAAATTAATTGTCAATTGTCCATTGTCAATTGTCCATTATTGAACAGCTATCAGCAGTCAGTGGTGATATTTTTTTGGGTTTTATGGGTAATCTGATAACTAGGAAAGGAGGATTGCTGTTTTTTAGTGTTTACAGCAGCAAGTATTGATACATGGCTAGTTCTGGTAGTGATTACTTAGAAAAACGTCGTCAGCAAATTGCAAGAAAGCAAAGAATTGTTACATATATTTCTTTATTGGGCTTCGGTGGTTCTATATTGTTTGGGGGGTTTAGTACGATTCAACGGGCTTGGCAACAACCACAGCAATCGGTGGTTGAATCGGCTGAGACTGAGTTAGAGAAACAAATTAAGGGTTATGAGTTGGTTTTGCAGCGTGAACCTAATAATCAGGTGGCGTTGGAGAAGTTGTCAGTGATGAAGTTACAAATGGGGGATAATCAGGGTGCGATCGCTCTGATGGAAAGGTTGGTGAAGTTGCATCCTGATCGGGAAGATTATAAAACTGTGTTGGCGGATGTAAAAAATAGAGCAGAGGGAAATAATCAAGCTGCTAAATAGGTAAGCTATTACGCATTTAAATTTTATCAAGTAAATAAGTTTAACTCTTGTGGGGTGGGCATCCCTGCCCGCCCTAATATTTGCCCTAATATTTGCCCTAATATTTAATGTTTACAATGAAATCAGGTGAATGCCATGCCATAACCTATCCTAGCCAACACAAACATACACAATGGTAAATTATGGACAGTATGAAACTTGATATGAAACTTGATCTGCCAACTGATCTACCCACCCAATTACCAGATCATACTCAATTACCCTGTGAAGATGGAACTATAGTGAAGAATTTTCAAGAACATCCTCAAAGTATTTTATTAACAGAATCAATTTGGTCTAAATTACAGCAAATTCATCCAGATAAACAATTTTGTATAGGTCAAGATAGCGGTATTTATTGGCGTATTACTGACCCACCACAAAAAGGAGCAGAAGCACCAGATTGGTTTTATGTTCCTGATGTACCGCCAACTTTAAACGGTCAAATGCGCCGTTCTTATGTGATGTGGCAAGAATTTGTCGCCCCTTTCATTGTGATTGAATTTGTTTCTGGTAATGGTGCTGAAGAAAGAGATGAAACTCCATATTCAGGTAAGTTTTGGGTGTATGAAAAAGCCATTAGAGTACCTTTTTATGGAATTTATGAAGTGCAGAAAGCATCTTTAGAATTATATAATTTAGTTGAAGGAAAGTATTATTTAATGTCACCTAATGAAAGGGGGCGTTATCTAATTCAAAAAATGGGTGTAGAGTTGGGTATTTGGCAAGGAACATATAAAAATGTAGAGTTACCTTGGTTAAGATGGTGGGATTTAGATGGTAATTTATTGTTAACAGGAGAAGAACAAGCAGAACAGGAAAAACAACGGGCTGAACAGGAGAAACAACGGGCTGAACAGGAGAAACAACGGGCTGAACAGGAAAAACAACGGGCTGAACAGGAAAAACAACGGGCTGAACAGGAAAAACAACGGGCTGATAAATTAGCGGCAAAGTTGCGAGAATTAGGAATAGAATTAGATGAGTAAATAGACATTTAGTGAAAGTTATTGTCGGGACAATACCCTGTGGTAAGCAAGCTACATGAATTGTCTCTACACATTTTGGGGATATAATTAATAAATTACAGAGAAAATAGGAGTGAATAAAATTATGCTCCCATTCACCACAGAAGAAACAATTTACAACTCAGAAGAACAACTGATTAATTTTCCCACCCAACATGATCTCCCCTGTGATGACGATGACGTTATGGAAACTCTGCGACATAAATATCAAATGGATTTACTTTTGGAAACCATCTACCCTTGGTTAGAAAAACGTCAAGATGGTTTTGCCGCAGGGAATATGTTTGTTTATTTTAGTCCCTACCAAGTAAAAAAATATGATTATAAAGGTCCTGATTTTTTCTGTGTTTTAGATGTATCACAACAGGAAAGAAAAAGCTGGGTAGTTTGGGAAGAAGGAAAAACCCCTGATGTGGTAATAGAGTTATTATCAGAAAGCACTGCTAATTATGATAAAACTAAGAAAAAATTAGTTTATCAAGACCGGATGCGAGTACCGGAGTATTTCTGGTATGATCCTTTTAATCCTGATGATTGGGAGGGTTTTGCTATTGTTGAGGGAGTATATCAACCTCTCACCCGTGATGAGAAAAATCGCTATATTAGTAAGAAATTGCAATTAGCTTTAGTGTGTTGGCAAGGTGTGTATAGAGGTGTGGATACGGTTTGGTTACGGTGGGAAACTTTAGATGGTGAGTTGCTGTTAACTGATAAAGAGGTTAGTGAACAGGAAACACAACGTGCTGAACAGGAAAAACAACGTGCGGATGATGCAGAATTAGAAATAGCGAGGTTAAGGGAATTATTGAAAAATGCTGGTGTTGATGTCAATGGTTTAGAGTAACAATCAGGTGATAGATCCCCGATTTCTTGAAGAGGTTGGGGATCTGGATATATTAGGTAGATAAGTTGAAGTTAAGGTTTTAAACAATGAAAACTTTAGTTAAATGGACGGTTGCCGACTATCATAATATGATTGCTGCTGATATTTTAACAGGTCGAAACTGTGAATTAATAGATGGGGAAATTATAGAAATGAGTCCCGAATTACCTCAACATTATAATACTGCTAAAAGAGGTGTTAGTTATTTAGCCAGTCTTTTACAAGGAAAAGCGGATGTTAGGTTTAATGGTCCAATTACGTTATCTAATTCTGAACCTGAACCAGATATTGCAATTGTTAAATTGCCTGACTCTAAATATGATCAACATCATCCTTATGCAGAGGATATTTTTTGGTTAATTGAAGTTGCTAATACGAGTTTAGCTAAAGATTTATTGATTAAGAAAAAGGTTTATGCTGAGGCAAAAATACCTGAATATTGGATTATTAATTTACAAAGTAAAGAATTAATTGTTTTTCGGCATCCTGAAAATGGTGATTATTTGGTGGAAATGAAATGGCAAGAACCAATAATTAATCCTTTAGCTTTCCCAAATGTTGATATTATTGTTAGTCAGTTATTAATTTATTCTGTCTGATAGCGAAGCGTGGCGTAAGCCATATCAGGATGTCCAGGACACCCTTCGGGAAGTCAAAAGTCAAAAGTCAAAATTTTATTTATTAATGTTGTAATTATGTCTTTTAATAAATACAAAAATATTGCTGATGTTTTACAGGAGTTTCCTATCACTTATTCTGAAAGGAATTTTATTGAACAAATACCGATAGAAATTGATCCGTATTTTCAAAATAGATTAAACTTTCTATTACAGGAAGGGGTAATTTTCAATTCAGAATATGCTATTTGTGAAAGTATTATTTATCCGATTTTAGTAGAGGTATGGAGAAATTACGCTGATAAATTACTGCTGTGGAGTCATCAAGCATTAAATTATGATGAAAATTTATCTGGTATTCCTGATTATATGATTGCCCAACGTTCTCCTAGAGGAAAGGTAATTTTAGAGAAACCTTATTTAATTATTGTAGAAGCAAAAAAGGATAATTTTGAGGAAGGTTGGGGACAGTGTTTAGCGGAGTTGGTAGCAGCACAAAAAATTAATGGTGAGGAAAATAGTAGGTTGTTTGGGATAGTTTCTAATGGTAAATTGTGGGAATTTGGATTTTTACAAGCTGTGGATTTTGTGAAGAATGTTAAATATTATGTGTTGGATGATTTACAAGCATTGATGGAAGCTGTTAATTTTTTATTTAATGCTAGTTTTGAGCAGGTGAAATGATATAATAGAATACAGGAAAGATTAAATTAACTTTTCCATTTATTTATGAAAACCATACCTATTCAATTGCCAGAAACAGTATTTTCTTCCCTACGGAGAAATCCAGAAGAGTTTGTACAGGAAATGAGAATTGCTGCTGCTGTTAAATGGTATGAGTTAGGTGATATTTCGCAAAATAAAGCTGCGGAAATAGCTGGTTTAACTCGTGCTGAATTTATCAATGCTTTATCACGTTATCGTGTGGATTTTATGCAATATACGGCGGAAGAATTAGCCGAGGAAATGGCAAATGTTGATTAATCGCATTATCATTAATTCTTCTCCTCTGATTGTTTTGTTCAAAAGTAAACAAGCTAAATTATTCTGAAAACTCAAGCGGGTGAATAACCAAATTTTAAATTTAGCAAGGAGAGCTAACAATGTTAACTAAAAGGATTCCCATTTTAGAAAATGGCGATCGCATGAATCGTTTTGAATTTGAAAAACGCTATGAACAAATATCTGAAAATAAAAAGGTAGAATTAATTAATGGAGTTGTTTATATGGCTGCTGCTTTACGATATAAAGGTCATGGTTTTCCTCATAGTTTAATTATAACTTGGTTGGGCTTATATGTTTCCCAAACTCCGGGGGTAGAATTAGCTGATAATACAACAGTCAGATTAGATATAGACAATGAACCTCAACCGGATGCTTTACTGAGAATTAAATCAGAATTAGGGGGACAATCTCGCATTAGTGATGATGATTATATTGAAGGTGCGCCGGAATTAATAGTAGAAATTTCTGGTTCAACGGTTTCCTATGATTTACATGATAAGTTAAATGTCTATCGTCGTCATGGAGTGAAGGAATATATTGTGTGGCGAGTTTATGATCAAGAAATTGATTGGTTTTATTTAGATCAAGGAGAGTATAAAAAACTTGAACCGGATAATTTAGGTTTAATTGAAAGTCGGGAATTTCCGGGATTAGTGTTATCTGTTAATGCTTTACTTGAGGAAAATTTAGCTGAAGTTTTAGGGGAATTAGGGAAAAATTTAAAGTCAGAAAATCATAAAAGTTTTATTGAAAAGTTATATCAGAGATAAGATCCCCGACTTCTTTTTTTATTTTGTTCACAAATGATCAATTGATGTTAGAAGTCGGGGATCTGGTTATGAACGATTGCTATAGCTGAATACTTGTGTTTATTCTAGTTCAATATCACGATTTAAAACTTGTGAAATTTGATAAGGACATTCTGCGGGAAAGTCTAAATCGGTTTCTTTGGTAGCGTCTAAACTTGCATTCAGATAAGCCTTTTTTAGCCAATCATCAGCAAGATATTTTTGTAAGCTAGGACTATCTTCTAAGTAGAATGCAATATTATTTCTCTCTCTTTTAATGGTTATTTGCCAACTTCGGGAACGTTTTTCTGGTTGATAATCCCATTTAAGTAAATGATGAATAATTAAACGCAGACTACTAAGCAATTTATCTCTTTCTCGTTTGGACAAATCTTTAATTTCCTCTACTAAATTTTCAATATCTAATTCATCAAATTTCCTTTGTTGTAATTTCGCTGCCATTTCTTCAGCCCAATAAGCATAATCTTTGTTATACAGACTACTCATTTTCTTTTACCTCATGAATGTTTTTCAGGATAACAGTTATCATCTAATAGTTGTTCTAAGGAATAGGGGCAATTTTCAGGAAATACATTTTTAGATAATCCCGTTTTTGTACTGACAATTTTCACAGCAACATTATAAATGTTTTCTAATTCTTGAATTAATTTGTTTTTTAAAGTTGTCGTTAAATTATTATTTAAGTCATCTCGAAAAGCTATAATTTCTCCTCTCCAATGATGATAATTGCGTTCATATTCCTGTTGCCAATATTCTAACAGTAAAATATGAATTATGATTTGTCTTAACAGACTTCTAACTTTATTTAAATCATTCCTTCCCAAACTTTCTAACTCCTCAATTAAATTTTCTATGTCTAAATTTTGTAAATCTTTGGTTTTTAAAATTTTAATGGTTTCTTCTAACCAGAGATAATCGTCAATTTCATACAGTTGTTTTAGTTGGTTTTGTGTGATGTTGAACATCATATAAATTCCTTTTTTTAGTAGTAGTTATTCATAATTGGTTATTTTCTATTATATCACACTCATAATTACCCTGAGTTCATCTTTCATAAAATCACTCCTTCCTTTCTAATATTCATGAAAAAAGGAGTATTTTTAGAGTTAAAATCTTGAGTTTCCGCAAAAACGCGAGAAATAACTAAATCAAATTATAAGGATAATTCAGAAATAAAAACACTTGTTATTTCAACTTCCTGAGAATAGTTAAACGGTTGTTTTAATACAATTAGAATATCTATATCAGAATCAGCATGATGATCACCTCTAGCACGAGAACCGAACAAAATAACTTGATCTAAATTATCTTGATAGGTTTTTTGGAGGAATGTTTTAACTTTCTCTAAAATTTTATTTACTATTAGTGTTTCCATATTTTAATTATTTTATTTTCTTCTGGTAATCTTCCCAGGATATTGTACCGTTTACCTTTGCGTCTTCTAATTCAGCAACCGCATCTGCAATATCCTCAGCATCTTCACGTTCAGAAAAATTTAACAGTTCCAATACATCTTCTAGTGTGTCTTCATAAACTTGTTCTAGTCGTTCATAAATTGCTTTCAATAAAGCTTGTTTTCTATTTGTGGTTTCCATTTTTTCACCTATTCATAGTACAAAATTACAGAGATGGTAATTTTTGCCTGATATACCTCATTATAATCAAAGTTACCAAAAAAGTAGGTTTCCTTGCGTTAACCCAACCCAATACTTGTCGGTTAAGCTCAAAATAATAAAATTTGTAGGTTGGGTTGTTCGCGTTAGCGTTGCGACGCAATGGAACGAAACCCAACGTTTACAAGGTTTTGTTGGGTTTCACTTTGTTCAACCCAACCTACTTACTTGACATTTTCCTAACTACGGAGGAATAGACGAATTTAATATTATTCCATAAATAAACTTGATTCTACATGAAAAAACTCTCCCAGTTTTCGCGCTTGTTCTGCATTTATTTTTTCTTGTCCATTGAAAATATTATTAACTATATCTTCAGTCCCGAATACCGCTACTAAATCCTCTCTATTTTTATCAGATTCCTCTAACAAAAATAATAACATAGACTCTGGTTTATTCTGCTGATTTAATTGATAGTGTTCTTGTTCAAATTTTTCAATTAAAGTAATTAATAACTGATAAATTTCATTTTCTTCAGGAGTCCGTTTCCGGTGCATTAAATCTTCTACTATTGCTAAAGCTTGCTCATTTTCAGCTTCAGTTTTGATCAGCTTAGGAAGATACGCTGTTAATAGTTCCTTGTATTTATCTGGATTAAAAGTAAGGGTCATTATCATTTTTACTCTGATAATTGGTTATTTTCCTGATACTCTTTGATTTTTGTATATAAACTAGCAACTGTTTCTTCAGCGAATAATTTTTCCTTAGTCTGTAAATAATCACCTTCACCAAAATTACAAGCAGCCCAAAATTTTAAAACTTTTGATGGTTCTAAATGTGTCAATAAAACTTGAATTACTTCTTGCATATTTTTTTCTTCATTAATAACTTTAATTTTCATGGTTCTGTCTCCTCAATTCCCTTTAGCAATTTCACCAATTGTAATTACACTGAGGTAAGGTGTTTCTGGAAGTTGTTCATCTAGCCAATTTAAAACTTTTTGATTTGGTTGTTTATGAATAGTCTCAGAAATTAAGCAAGTATCAAGAAGATAATTCACAGGAATTAAGTTATGGGATAAAATTGTCACGGGGTAAACTTTTATTTCTACTCAGGTCTAATTCTTCAGCTACTTCAGTTAATGGAGATTGACGAAAAAATTCGGAAAGTTTACTAGGTTGTTCTGTAAGGGTTTTGTCGTTTGGATGATCCAGAGTAAGGCTTTGTGCTAGTAATTGGATGATGTACATTTTTTCAGGGGTAGAGAGTTGAAGCAGTTGTTTTTCAAGTTCTGGAATAACCATAGTTTTATTTGGATTGGGGATAATTATTATCTTCTCTGGTCTAACAGTACCGCTATTGTTGATGTTAGATCAGCTAGGCGTTGTGGTCAATCGTTAAGTATTATTACTATGGGTACTGGTGGGGTAATAATTTTAGCAAAAAGCCGGGGACTTATTTCTAATATATCTCCAGGAATTGAGGCTTTACGAGATGCGGGGTTATGGTTGTCAGATAATATAGTGAATATTCTTAAATCTCAAGTTTGTGAATAAAAATATAAATCAGTTTAAAAGCATTGAATAATGATTTTTGGGTTTGCTGATGTTAATTGTAAAGATTTATTTCAATAAATATTCACGTATCTAGGAGATGATAGATTTTGGTCAACTTTGGGTATTCTACGATTATGGGGGTAATTTAAGGAGCGATACCTATGGTGAGCCAATTTAGCCAGTCTAAATTTTTGAAGCCAATGACTTTTTAAGTGCAAAGTATTTCTTTATTCATGCAACTATGAAAAACTTTCTTTATGATGTTTGTATAATTGGTGGCTTAGGTCATGTAGGTTTACCTTTAGGTATTTCTCTTGCAGAAACAGGTAAAAAGGTAGTTTTATATGATATCAATGCTGCGACAATAGATAAGGTTTCTCAGGGTGAAATGCCTTTTATTGAAAAAGGGGCAGAACCTATTTTACAAAAGGTGTTAGAGCAGACTTTATTTATTTCTAATAATCAACAAGTAATTGCTGATAGTTATTTTGTGATAGTTGTCATTGGTACACCAGTAGATGAGCATTTAAACCCGCAATTTACTTTGTTTAAAAAGTTCTTCAATGATATAATTCATTTAATTTCTGATGAACAACATATTATTTTACGCAGTACAGTTTATCCGGGAACAACAGAGAAGATTAAAAATTATTTAGAATCTAAAAATAAACAAACTAAGGTTTCTTTCTGTCCTGAAAGAATTGCTGAAGGTAAGGCGATGGAAGAATTAAAATCCTTACCACAAATTGTATCATCTTTTGATGAAACTGCGGAAAATGAAGCTAAAACATTATTTCAATCACTCACTGATGACATTATTTCCCTAACACCTGTAGAAGCAGAATTAGCCAAATTATTTACTAATTCTTGGCGATATATTCAATTTGCCATTTCTAACTATTTTTACCAAATTGCTACTCAAAACAACTTAGATTTTTATAAAATCTACGATGCTATTACCTATAAATATCCTAGAGCAGCAAATTTTCCCGCACCTGGTTTTGCAGCGGGTCCTTGTTTGCTCAAAGATACTATGCAGGTAGCAGCTTATAGCAGTAATAGCTTTTTTATGGGTCATACCGCTATGTTGGTTAACGAAGGTTTACCCAATTTTGTTGTCAATAGATTACAAGAAAAATATGATTTAAAACAAAAAACAGTCGGTATATTAGGGATGGCTTTTAAAGCAAATAATGATGATAAAAGAGAATCGCTTTCCTATAAACTGAAAAAGGTTTTAGAATTTGAAGCTAAAAAAGTGTTATGCTCAGATGTATACATTCATGAAAGTGATTTTGTCAGTGCAGAAAATTTAATAGATAATTCAGATATAATTATTTTGGCTACTCCTCATTGGGAATACCAAGATTTAGTTATTAGTGAACAGAAGATTTTGGTAGATGTTTGGAATTTTTATGGACAAGGAGGACTATTTTAAATGAAGATTTTAGTAACTGGTTCAGCAGGTTTTATTGCCGGGTATTTAATAGAGGAACTTTTACAACATGGTCATGAAGTTGTAGGCATTGATAACTTTTCTAAATATGGTAAGGTGAGCAAAAGTTATGATCAACATCCTCACTATCATTTTGTAGAAGGAGATGCTAAAGATGTTAAATTACTTAAAGATTTGATAGCAGAATGTGATCAGGTAGTAGCTGGTGCTGCTATGATCGGTGGGATTTCTTTATTTCATGAATATGCTTATGATTTATTAGCAGAAAACGAGCGGATTATTGCTTCTACATTTGATGCTGCTATTTGGGCTTTTAAAACTCAAAAATTGCAGAAAATTAATGTGATTTCTTCTTCAATGGTATTTGAAAGTACCAATGTATTTCCCAGTCCAGAAGGTGAACAATTAAAATGTCCTCCTCCTCTATCTACCTATGGGTTTCAAAAATTAGCCTGTGAATATTTCGCTCAAGGAGCATGGGAACAATATAAATTACCCTACACGATTCTTAGACCTTTTAACTGTATTGGTACTGGAGAAAAACGGGCTTTATGTGATAAAGAAATTTCCTCTGGTAATATTAAATTAGCCATGAGTCATGTTGTACCAGATTTAGTACAGAAGATTTTAAAAGGTCAAGATCCTTTATATATTCTTGGTTCAGGAAATCAAATTAGACATTATACCTATGGAGGAGATTTAGCGAAAGGGATTAGAATCTGCGTTGAAAGTGAAAAAGCAATTAATGAGGATTTTAATCTTTCAACATCAGTTTCTACTACAGTGTTAGAATTAGCTGAATTAATTTGGCAAAAAATTAAAGGTGATAAACCATTTAATTATATTTCTGAGCAACCTTTTAAATATGATGTACAAAAGCGGATTCCTAGTGTAGAAAAAGCTAAGAATATGTTAGGATTTGAAGCTACTACATCTTTAAGTGAATCCTTAGATGAAATTATTCCTTGGATTCAAGAGCAAATAGAGATAGGAGGAATATAATTGATATGAAAAAATTTAAAGTAGGAATTAAGTTATTTGGAATAGATACTTTTGATATTAATAAACAGGGAAATATTCAAGGTGATGAATTAATTGGTAGGGGATGGCATAAGTATTTAGCCAGACATGAAAAAGTTGAGGTGACAGATATTTATGGCGCACAAGATTTGATGAGAGCAGATTTAGATGTAGTTATTCATTTTAATCCGTTTTTGGAATTACATCCCACGGCGAAAAATATTCTTTATCTGCAAAACGCTTTTCCCAAAGAAACCTATCCGGGGGGAACAGTGGGTGTGTTTGAGAAGATTAAAGATAGATTTGAGGGTTATATTTATACGAGTCAAAGATTAAAAAACTTTTGTGGAGATGGTGCTGTGGTAGAGTTTGCCACAGATCCAGAGTTTTTTAATCCACAACCTGCGGGTAAATATAATTTTCCAGTTTCTTTTGTGGGTAATGGGATCAGAAGTCCTGATGTCAATCAAAGATATATTGCTCCGGCTTTACCGTTTGGTTTGGTAATATATGGCAATATGTGGCAACCTCCCTTGTCTCAAGCATGGTTAGGAAAGCTACCTATGCCAGATTTACCTGTGTTATATTCAGATTGTGATATTAATTTGAATGCTCATATTACGCAACACGCGGAGTTAGATACTATTAATTTAAGAATTTACGATATTTTAGCTTGTGGGGGTTTTGTATTATCGGATCATGTAGATTCTTTGGTGGAAACTTTTGGTGATTTAGTACCAATTACTGATGGTTATGAAGATGAATGGGCTAAAATTAGTTATTATTTATCTAATACTGAATTGAGGAAGAAAAAAGCAGAAGAGGGAAGGAAATTAGTTCTGAGTCATCATAGTTATGAACACAGGATGGAAACTGTAGTTAAGTATCTTAAAGAAATTTTGTAATAAAGGAATATGAATATGGTTAATTTAACAAGAATGGAAGAAATTAATTCTGTTTGTATTGGTTATTCTGGTCAACATCACTGGCAGTTTTTTAGGGAAGCTTTATCTCATCCTGATATCAAGAATATTTGTGTGATTGGTGTGTATTATGGTCGAGATATAGCTTACATGAAAGCTATAGCAGAAGAATTAGGTAGAACTGATTGTATGATTGTGGGGGTGGATAAATTTGAAGATCGTTTTTGTGATGATTGGCCGGAAGAGAAAAGAAATTTAACTTGGCAGGAAGCAGGTTTTGGTCAAGCTCCTGATTTACAAAAAACTAGGTCTAATTTATTAAAACTTGGCTTGAGTGGTAATGTATTTTTGGTGTCTGATTTTGATGTGAATTTTCTGCAAAATACTGCTCAGGTGTTTGATTTTATTTATATAGATACGTCCCATGATTATGAATCAGTGAAAAATCTGATTAATTTAGCTTTAAGGAAAGTTAAGCCTCATGGTTTTTTAGCAGGAGATGATTTTTCTGATGAGGGAACTTGGGGAGTTGCTAAGGCTGTGAGGGAGTCTTTTCCAAAGTTTCAACTGTTTTACAACTGGATTTGGCTGGCATCAATAAGTTAATTAGAAGGATAAAATCAAGAGAAATAAATTATTAAATAAATAATCATAATGAAAAATAAACTCAAAATAGGTATACGTCTTTTCCAAACTGGCACTTTAGATATTAAAGGGGGGAATGTTACTGGTGATGAACTCATAGCCAGAGGCTGGCAAAAATCCTTATTAAAAACTGATTTCGTGGAATCAGTTAACTTATATAACATGAATGATGTAATAGAAGAAAAACTAGATGTTGTCATTCATTTTCATCCCAATCAACCATTACATCCTCAAGCTAAAAATCTTTTTTATCTGCAAAATGCCTACCAAAAACCTCAACATCTTGGTAAAACAGGTGGAGCGGGGCTAATTTATGAAGGTGGCACAGTGGAGGCATTTCATAACTTCATCAAAAATAAATATGATGGCTATCTTTTCACCAGTCAAAAATTAAAATATCATTGTGCTGATGGAGCAGTTATTCCCTTTGCTACCGATGCAGATTTTTTCTATCCTCAAACCTGTGGTTTATATGAATATCCCCTTTCTTTTGTGGGTAATGGTATTAGAAGCGCATCGGTTAACCAACGCTATTTTGCACCCCTGATTAATTTGGGCTTAGTAATTTACGGTAATATGTGGACAATACCCCCCTTAGACAGCGTTTGTCGTGGTTTGTTACCCATGCCAGATTTACCTAAATTATATTCTGAAAGTTTAATTAATCTCAATGCCCATATTAGTGAACACTTAGAATGGGAAACTATTAATTTAAGAATTTACGATATTTTAGCTTGTGGAGGTTTTATTATTTCCGATTACTTTGAATCCTTGGAAAATACCTTTGGTGATACCCTTGTTTATAGTGATGGTTATGAGGATATTTGGGCGAAAGCAGTTGAATATTTAGCCAATAGTGAGGAACGAAAAAGACGCAGTGAAGAAGGTAAAAAATTAGTTTTAGCTCATCATACCTATGATCAAAGAATGAAAGTATTATTGGATTTTTTACGAGAAATTATTTAATATCAATGCACTGATTCACTATACAATTCTTGTAACTTATTTAGTGTTATATTTGCCATAACTACCATCCTGTTGGTGAATCATGATTAAATTTTATATTATGTATAGAGCAATAGCTTGTGCTGATTCAACTACCCTATCTCAAAGGTAACATAATTTCCAGCCTTACTATTTAGTTAAAATTTGTTAAAAATTATCAAATAATGAAACTCCCTGGATAAATCTGGGTATAAAAGATACAATGTTTCAAAATTACCAAAACATCTATGAAAATCCTATTTAGTAATCCTCCCTGGTGGGAAAACAAAGAAAGTGGTTATTGGCGTGCAGGTGTGAGAGCAGGTTCTCGTTGGCCATTCACCTACCTAGTCAGATCCGCACCAGACCAGTATCAATTTGGTGACTATTTACCCTATCCCTTCTTTATGGGATACGCAACCACCTATACCCAGAAAAAAACGCAAACAGATGTCCGATTTCGTGATAGTCTCGCTATCCGAGAATCCTATCAAACTTATTTTGACCACTTACAAGAGGAAAAATATCAATATATCTTCATAGAAATAGCTACTCCTAGTTGGGAACATGACAGCCAATTAATTAGACAAATTCATCAACTGCTTCCTGATTGTAAAATAGTTGTCACAGGACCAATTACCACAACAAAATCAGAGGAAATTCTCAATAACTACCCAGTTTATGCTTGTATTCGTGGTGAGTATGAAAAAGGTAGTGTCCGTGTAATTAATGGAGAATCCGGTATTATTGATTATGATCTTCTGACAATAGAAGAAATGAATCAATCTCCTTTTCCCTACTTTGATGAACTACACGCTTATCGTTATTGGGATGCAAACCCCATAGGACAAAGACCACCCCATGCTCAAATTTGGAGTAGTCGCGGTTGTCCTTTTAAATGTATTTTCTGTGTATGGCCAGCCGCCATGACTGGCAATGATCCCGAAGGTAAAAACCCGCGTACAGTTAGACAATATTCTCCAGAATATATGGAGGCTTTTGTTCGAGAATTGATAGAACGCTATCAATATAAGTGTATTTATTTTGATGATGATACCTTCAATTTAGGTAATCGTCACGTTTTACAAATGTGCGAAGTGATGGGTAGGATTGGTATTCCTTGGTCTGCTATGTGTCGAGCAGATACAATTCCTTTAGACACTTGGAAAGTGATGAAAGAAAGCGGTTGCTTTGGAGTAAAATTAGGCTTTGAAAGTGGTAATCAGTATGTGGTAGATAAGATAGTTAACAAACATCTTGACTTAGAATATGCCAGTCAGGCAGTTTTTGAAGCTAAACGATTAGGGATGACAGTTCATGGTACTTTCACCTATGGATTACCAGGAGAAACTCAAGAACAAATGTTAGATACTAAGCGGTTTATTGCTTCTTTACCTTTTGACACTTATCAAGAGTCAGGAACAGCAGAAATTGAAGGTACTCCTTTACATACTCTCAGAGAAAAAGGTCAACTAGATCGCTATCAAGGTGCAACAATGGATGGTAATTATCAACGTCAAGTTGATGGACATAAAAAATTCCAAAGTTTAGTGGAAAGTCTGAGAACTAATTAACGAAAACACGATTTATTTAACAAACTAGGTAACAATTAGGTAACAATTATGAAACTTCTCATTGATGGAGCAGTGTTCAGTCAGGTACAAGATGAAAAAGCCATTGATTTTTGGCAACAACTGATTCCCAGACTGATTTTAAGATTAAGAGGAACGGAGATTTATTATCTGAATAGAAACTCAGATTTAGATTTTCCTGATATTAGCACTCTTCATAATCTATATGCTCCATCAGTGGATTTTTCTTTATCTGCATTAGAAGATCGTCGGTTAGGCTGTTTATGTCGAGATTTACAAATAGATTTCTTTATTAGCACTTACAACACTTCCGCAGGTAGTGGGGTAAAAACATTATTTATAGATATAGATAATTCTTTAGATGTCAACAATAGTGATGATTTAATTATTATTAGTTCTCTGCAAAGAAGTCTGAGATTTACATCCAGTTATTTAGCTATTTATCAGGAAACGATCAAAAATTTACAAAAATACGTTAATTTACCATCTGAAAATACCCAGGTTATTTATACAAATTCTGAACATGAAATAGACTGGATCACAGTCGCTAATTTTATTGTTAAATCCATTATTAAATTAACTCAGTATCAACTTACCAAAGAACTAGCACATATTCAATTAGCAGAAGAAGAAGCAACTCAAGCCGAAGCATTACAACTAAGAAAACAAGTATATGGTGAGGAAACTTACCAAAATTATCAGCTATCAGCCAGCTATCAAATAGAACAAAAGATTAAAAATAATTTAGTTAAAATTTCTGGTTTACAATCATCTGTAAATTATGACTATGATGATAATTGGCAATTAACTACTCCTGTTGGTTTCTTAATTTTTAATCGTCCTGAAACTACAGCTAGAGTTTTTGAAGCTATTCGCCAAGCTAAACCACATAAATTATTAGTAGTGGCGGATGGACCAAGAGCAGAGAAATTAGGAGAAGCAGAAAAATGTGCTGCTACCAGAGCAATAATTAATCAAATAGATTGGGAATGTGAAGTATTAATTAATTACTCAGATGTAAATTTAGGATGTCGCAAAAGAGTAAGTAGCGGTTTAGATTGGATATTTGAGCAAGTAGAAGAAGCGATTATTTTAGAAGATGATTGTTTACCCCATCCTACATTTTTCCGTTATTGTCAGGAGTTATTAGAGAAATATCGTGATGATCAACGAGTGATGATGATTTCGGGAGATAACTTCCAATTTGGCAGAAAGAGAACAGAAGATAGTTATTATTTTTCCCGTTATGGTCATGTTTGGGGCTGGGCAAGTTGGCGTAGAGCATGGACAAAGTATGATGATTCTATGGCAATATGGCCAAGGTTAAAAAATAACAATTGGCTGAATAAAGTATTAGAAAATGAACAAGCAGTTAATTATTGGACACAAATTTTTCAAGCTGTTTATGATGGTTTTAATACTTGGGATTATATCTGGTTATTTACCCTTTGGGCGAATAATGGATTAACAATATTACCTGATATGAATTTAGTTTCTAATCTTGGCTTTGGTTCTGGTACTCATACAACTATGAGTAATAGTCCCCTTGCTAATATGTCTGTTGCAGCAATGACTTTTCCTCTCAAACATCCTCCAGTCATCAACAGAAATAATGAGGCTGATAATTTTACTGAACAAACACAATTTAGCGGTACAATTTCTCAATCATCTACTGTAGAATCAGTCCAAAAATGTAAGGTTTGCAACTCGGATTCTCATTATTTTGCTCAAGCGAAAATTCTGCAAAAATACGACGTTAATTATTTTCAGTGTTCTAACTGTGGTTTTGTCCAAACAGAAGAACCCTATTGGTTAAATGAGGCTTATTCAGAAGCGATCGCCATTAGTGATGTTGGTTTAGTCTATCGTAATAATATGATGTCCAATATTACAGGCAAATTGCTATTTAATTATTTTGATCATCAAGCCAAGTTTTTAGATTATGGTGGTGGCTATGGGTTATTTGTCCGCTTAATGAGAGATCAAGGTTTTGATTTTTATTGGTTTGATAAATTCTGTAAAAATATATTTGCTAGGGGATTTGAATTACAAACAACCGACAAAGAAAATTTAGAACTAATTACGGCATTTGAATTATTTGAACATCTAACTCATCCTCTACAGGAGTTAGAAGATATGATTAATCTATGTCCTAATATTCTCTTTAGTACAGAATTATTGCCAGAAGATAATCCCACACCAGATCAATGGTGGTATTATACACCCCATGAAGGTCAACATATTTCTATATATACTCGCAAATCCTTAGAAATATTAGCCAGTAAGTACAATCTGCGATTATACACTGATGGAAAATCTCTGCACTTGTTAACCAAAAACCGAAATTTACCAAATAATTTATTTGCAGAACTAGCAAAAAATAATTTACGAATTCCTAACAAAGAATCACTTTTAACCCGTGACTTTAATCAAGTAGTAAATAAAATTTTGCAAAAAAGTCAAGTTCATACTGATGGTGAATTAGTCAATATTCCTGAATCTCAATCACCAATCATCATCATTGATGGTGTATTTTTCCAACTCTATACGACAGGAATCGCTAGAGTTTGGCAAAGTCTTTTAGAACAATGGGCAAATACTAAATTTTCTCATCATATTTTAGTATTAGATAGAGCCAATACTGCCCCCAAAATTAACGGTATTCGTTATCGGACAATTGCCCCCTACGACTATAACAATACCGAAGCTGATAAACAAATGCTGCAAGAAATCTGTAATGAAGAAGCAGCAGAATTATTTATTTCCACCTACTACACCACCCCTATAGAAACCCCTTCAGTATTTATGGCCTATGACATGATTCCTGAAGTCTTAGGAGGTGACTTAAATCAACCAATGTGGCGGGAAAAACATCACGCTATAAAACACGCCTCAGCTTATATTTCTATTTCAGAAAACACAGCTAAAGACTTACATAAATGTTTCCCTGATATACCCTTAGAATCAATTACTGTCGCCCATTGTGGTGTAGATTCTCTTTTCTCTCCTGCTACTGCCACAGAAATTAATACTTTCACACATAAATATGGCATTCATAAACCATATTTTATCCTGGGTAGTTTACAAGGATATAAAAATTCAATTCTCTTTTTCCAAGCTTTAACTCAATTAGCAAATAAACAAAGTTTTGATATTGTCGCTACTGGAGCAGGTGGCAAATTACCATCAGAATGGCGACAATATACCGCAGGATGTACTTTTCATGCACTGCAATTAAATGATGAAGAACTCAGATTAGCTTATGCTGGAGCAATGGCTTTAGTTTATCCTTCTAAATATGAAGGTTTTGGAATGCCGGTTATAGAAGCTATGGCCTGTAGTTGTCCTGTTATTACTACCCGTAATGCTTCCCTACCTGAAGTGGCAGGACAAGCGGCTATTTATATCAATGATAATGATGTCATGGGATTAGCAGATGCTTTATGTGAAGTGCAAAAACCCAGGGTGAGAAATAATTTAATTAATGCAGGTTTGAAACAGGCTCAAAAATTCTCTTGGACAGAGATGGCTGACATTGTTAGTAATGCCTTAATGGATACAATACAGCCGTCTTTGAATTTGAGAGAAATTAACTATATTATTTTCCCCGACTGGAATCAACCAGAAGAAGAACTAGGTTTAGAATTACAAGAGATAATTGCAAAATTAGCACATAATCAAAATAGTGACAAAATTACCTTAATTATTTACATAGGTGATTTTTCTCTGGAAGATGCAGAAATATTTTTATCCAGTGTGGCAATGAATCTATTGATGGAAGATTTAGATATTAGTGATACCATTCAGATTTCCTTGATAGAAACATTAAGTGTTCAAAAACGGCAATCTTTATTACCTCAAGTTGATGCCAAACTTACTTTAAATTTGGAGGATAAAATAACTAGAGAAGACGAAAACATAAGACAGTTGCCAAGTTGCCAAATAGATAATTTAGATGATTATATCAATAACGATATTGTTAACAAATTAAATCTAAATCTGAGAGATATAAACTTGATCATTTTTCCAGATTGGACACAACCAGAAGATGAGCTTGGTTTGGAGTTACAACAAGTAATTCAAACATTAGCAAATCATCCCCAAAATGAAAAAATTAAGTTGATGATCTACACAGGTGATTTTGCTACAGAAGATGCAGAAATGTTTTTAGCTAGTGTAGCTATGAATCTTTTGATGGAAGATTTAGATATTAGTGATACCATAGATATTTCTTTGGTATGTACGCTAGGGGATATGCAATGGCAATCTTTATTAACTCGCATTTATGGCAGAGTTATTTTAGAAAATGAGAATAAAGCGACTGTAGCACAAGCACCAGTTAACCAGTTAGAAAGTTATCAACTAGATACTTTGATTAATCAAATTTAAGAGGATGTTTGAAAAGTAAAATTAACAACCCAAGGAGTTAATCATGGACTATCAAAAATTTCAACAGGAATTACCGGAACTATTCAATAATTGGGGAGAAGTATCTTGTCATCCCAAAGCAAACATTTTTAAATCTGTCAGTACCACGGTTAATAGCATGATATCCCCTAACGTCATGCAGCTATTAAATTTTGCAGTATTTTGTTTAGATGAAAATGAAATTTATTGTGAAATTGGTACATTTCAAGGAGCAAGCTTAATCGCAGCTTTAATTAATAATCCTGATAAAATAGCTTATGCTGTAGATAATTTTTCCGAATTAGATTCTGAAGGTGAAAATTTTGATAAATTATCAAGTAACTTAGAAGCATTTAATATTGCAGATCAGGTATTTTTCTTTTCTCAAGATACAGAAGAATTTCTTGTAGAGTTCAAAAATCAAGAACTAAGTGAAAAAATAGGAGTATATTTTTATGATGGTAGTCAAGATTATCGTTCTTATTTGCTAGGGTTACTAGCGTTAAAACCAATTATTAGTAATCAATCTCTGATTATTATCACCAATTGTCAATGGCCATCTTGCCAACAAGCAATAAGAGATTTTTTAGCTACTAATTCTGAGGCTAGATTAATCATAGATTTTTCTCAAACAGACTATTTATTATGGAATGGGATACAAATATTAAGTTGGGATACTCAGCGAGAATATAAGAACAACTTAGAATATGATGTAACTGTAAATATAGATTTAAATATAGGTTTTCATCAAGCTATTACCAAAATTACTGAAGAGGAAACAAAAAAATATGTTGGTGAGATGGAATCTAAAGGATTATTATTATTTTTTGAAAAAAGATATTCAGAAGCCGAAAGAATATATTTTAACTTGTTACATTTGAATAAAAAGAACGCAAATGTTTGGCACAATTTAGGAACTTTATATTATGAGCAAGGAGAATTTTTCAAAGCAATAGATTGTTTAAATAAAGCATTAAGAATAGATGATACTCAAGGAGTATATCATTATACAAGCGGTTTGATACTAGAAAAAAATGATATTAAAACAGCTATCAAAGCTTATGAGAAAGCTATCGAAATCAATCCTAAATTAGTCGATGCTTATAATAATTTAGGAAATTTATTTTTATTGCAAAATGAAATAGATAAAGCGGAAGAGATTTTCAGAAAAGCTATCACTGATAATCCATTCCATTTTGGTGGTTATCTCAATTTAGGTAATTTGTTATTAGATAAACGTGATCAGATTGATCAAGCAATTTCCTACTATCATAAAGCAGCAGATTTAAACCCAAGTCATTCTAATGTTGATATTTTTCATCATTTAAGTGTGGCATACCAACAGAAAAATGATGCAGTAAAATCTGTATTCTACCAGCTATCTTCGTCTTTTAAAAATGGTAAGCTTGAAGAAACTATTAACCTATGTAAACAAGGAATTAGTATTGAACCAGAAACTCCAGATTTTTATTTATATTTATTACGGAGTTTACACGGTTTAGGAAAAAATCAAGAACTGCTTGAGGAAGTAAAATCTGTATTAAAAATATTGCCAAATAATGTAATAATCCAAACTGCTAGTTTTCAGCTTCTACCTCCTTTGTATAAAGATATAGAAGAAATCGAATTTTATAGAGATTATTTTTGTGAAAGATTAGCGTTATTATGTCAAACTCTATCTTTAGATACAGAGGAGGATCAGAAAAATGCCTTATTTGCAATCAGTAGTAGCACAAATTTTTATTTAGCCTATCAAGGTAAAAATGATATAGTTTTACAAAAACAATATGGGCAAGTTCTCCAGAAAATCATGACTGCTAATAATTCTCAATACAGTCAAGATTTACCATTATCCAAACTGCGTCCAGGAGAAAAAATTAGAGTCGGTTATATTTCCACTCATTTATATAATCATAATGGTGCAAATGGGTGTTTAGGATGGGTTAAAAACCACAATCGTCAGGATTTCCAATTATATTGTTATCATGTTGGTATCACCAGCGATAATGTAACGGAACAATATCAATTGAATAGTTATAGTTTTGTACATATTCCTAACGATATAGAAGCAATTTGTGAACAGGTTATTGCTGATAAATTACATATTTTAGTATTTCCTGCCATTGGCATGAACCCTCTAGATGGACAGCTTGCTGCTTTACGATTAGCGCCTATTCAATGTATGGCTTGGGGACATCCAGTAACATCTGGTATACCTACAGTTGACTATTTTTTATCTAGTGAATTAATGGAGTCTGAAAATGGAGAAGAACATTATTCAGAAACACTTATTCGCCTACCAAATAGCAGCTTATGTTATGACAAACCTATCTTACCTGAAGTGAAAAAAACTCGTTCCGAATTTGGTATTCCTGAAGATTGTATTTTATATTTGTGTTGTCAATCTACGTTTAAATATCTACCACAGTATGATTATATTTTCCCGTCCATTGCCAGACAAGTAAGTAATGCTAAATTTGCATTTATCTCAGCACCAGAAGGTAAACATATAACAGATATATTCCAGCAGCGGTTAGAAAAAGCCTTTGCTAAGTTAGGCTTGAATAGTGAACATTATTGTATTATCTTACCAAGAATGCAACACTATGAATTTATGCAACTCAATCTCATTTCTGATATTTATTTAGATACCTTAGTTTGGAATGGAGGATTTACCACTTTAAATGCGATCGCTTGTAATTTACCTATAGTTACTTGTCCGGGTGAATTTATGCGAGGTCGTCATTCCTATGCTTACTTAAAAATGTTAGGTATCAGTGAAACTATAGCGAGTTCAGAAGCAGAATATATCGAAATAGCAGTTAAATTAGGATTAGATACTGATTTTAGAAATAGTATTGTAGAAAAAAGCAGAGAAAATCAGAACCGTGTTTTTAATGATAAAACTGCGGTAGAAGGTTTAGAAGCATTTTATAAACAGGTTGTGAAAGCTAAATTAGCTTCCAGTTAGTATTGAGTTCTTCAGTTCTTACTTTTCATCTAATTCAATCTCACGATTTAAAACTTCTGTGATGTCATAAGGACAGTTTAAGGGAAATTGTAAATGAGGTTCATTGTCAAACACCAAGAATTTTATCAATACCTATAGTTAAAGCTCGTTCCGCAACAGCTTGAGGTGAATAATATTGTAAAGCCCATTCTCTACCATTATAAGATATTTCATCTAATTCTTGTTCAGATAACGATAATAATCTTTCTACATCCTCATCTAATTTACTTAAATCTAATCCTATATAATGTTTCCAATTTTCTGGCATAACTGGCAATAGGAAACCATACTTATGAAAATCTAAAGTGATAGGAATACAACCCATAACCCAACTTTCCCATAAACGCCAACTATCCCAACGTCCTATCACAACATCTTGTAAATAAGTAATCTTAGAATATTCTGGAAATTGATGAAAATAAGGATTAAGTAATACATTGCTAGTATAATAACCCCCATAAGCTAAACAAAATCTACTAGTCAATAATTTATTTAAAAAATTATCATTATTTGCATAACTAGAATAATAATCAATGGTTCTATCTACAGTAATATTTCTTTCTAACTTAGGCACTAAAATCAAATCTAGTGACTCTCTTACAGATTGCTGTAAGCTAGGTTTAAAATTCCTAAGAATCAATCTTTTTTTAGGTTGAGAAAAATCGAAATTATCCGTAAAATCAATTAATTTTTGTTGAAAAGCAAAAGCCCAAGGAATCTTGTTTCCATTAGCAAAATTAATCAATTCTGTTGTTTGGGTAGATAATAACCAGTAGTCATTGTCACCTATAAAGTGAGAAGAAGCACAATCTGACATATTGATAAAAAGAGTTTTGTTTTTAAGATGCTCACAATCTTTTAAAAGTGGCAATAAGTCAAATACATTTTCGTGTAAAAATGATATCAGCGAAATATCAAGAATATTCAAATTACTATCTTCTAGGTTTTCCGATATTTTGATATCTAACTTTTGCAAACCTGATCTAATACATGATAATATGTGGGTTTCTTCTCCTTGTCCCTGATATGACAAATAACCTAAATAAACGCCCTGGTCATATATCTCATGTAGCATATTATTGATATTTCCTTGTTTCTGGACAATATAATTAATGATGTTTTTGTTATCAACAATTCATAAAATTATACCCTTTTTTCTAACATTCATGAAAAAAGGAGTATTTTTATATTTAAAATCTTTTAAAAATACCACGGATTAATAATTACAACTTGAGTACCTGCGAAATCTTTTTCATTACGGGTAACAAGGGTGAGAGAATTTTTTAAGGCAGTGGCAGCAATAAGAGAATCCATTGCAGGTAAAGGCCGTCCATTTTGTTCGGGAGCATCCCAAATGTGTAAGTTTATTTTTATCTAACAACAGCAAATTATCCCAGGCTTTATTTGATTGAACCGCAAAGGACGCAAAGTACACAAAGGTTAAGAGAGTTGGAGAGAATTTTTGGTGTTGCTGCATTTATTTTTTCAAAATTGGGATGCTCCCTTTTGTTCTAATTGTGCAACTAGTTTTCCCCATAAACTCATTGTGTCAATGTCTAAACCTAAAATTCTATTCTCAAAGCGATGTGGTAGGGCTTGATGTAACCATTGTGTTAAAGATTCCTTGCGTTTAGATGCAGGTAGTTTACTAATCCCTTTAGCAATTTCACCAATTGTAATTACACTGAGGTAAAGTGTTTCTGGAAGTTGTTCATCTAGCCAATTTAAAACTGTTTGATTTGGTTGTTTATGAATAGTCTCAGAAATTAAGCAAGTATCAAGAAGATAATTCACAGGAATTAAGTTATGGGATAAAATTGTCACGAGGTAAACTTTTATTTCTACTCAGGTCTAATTCTTCAGCTACTTCAGTTAACGGAGATTGACGAAAAAATTCGGAAAGTTTACTGGGTTGTTCTGTAAGGGCTTTGTTGTTTGGATGATCCAGAGTAAGGCTTTGTGCTAGTAATTGGATGATGTAAATTTTTTCATGGGCAGAGAGTTGAAGCAGTTGTTGTTCAAGTTCTGGAATAACCATAGTGTTATTTGGATTTGGGATAATTTGGTTTTACGGCAATTCTGAGGTCAATGATTTACATACCATAATGATACAATTATTGTGAGGTGAGCATCTCGCCTGATATACCTCATTATAATCAAATTGACAATAAATGTTGGGTTTCCCTACTTCACGTCAACGCAACCTACTATCTATTTTTTACTCTCAATATATATTTGCCACATCTGTAAATAAGCTTTCTCCATTTCCCGTGCAAATTTTTTACCATTCCACAGAGGTGATGTTTGTCTTGACTTTCGCAGTTTCCACACAATTTCTTTTCTTAAATTCTCATCTTTACCCAATTTTACACCCCACTCTACATACTCTTCATCACTCCATGCTATACCTTCAGTAATTCCAGCATTCATCATCATTGTATAACTGTTACGGGCTGCAAATTGTTCTCCCACTTGCGTCACCAATGGTATACCCATCCATAGAGTTTCTAGGGTTGTGGTTGCACCATTATAGGGATAGGTATCTAAAACAACATCAGCAATTGCTAAATTTGCACGATGTTCTGTATCTAAACGTGCCGTAGGAAGATATCTTATGCGATTTAAATCTACTCCTTCAGTTTCAGCAATTGGATTAACAAAATCTTGTAAATCTTTGTGATTCGTTTGGTGACTTTTAAGAATAAAATAACTATTAGGTACTTGTTTAATAATTTGTAGTTGTAGACGAATATTATGGGGATTACGCTTTAATCCGGTTTGGGAACTAAAATAAATAATCCCATCATCAGGAATATCTAAAGATTCTCTGCTGATAGTTGGTGTTCCCACAGTAAAACCATCAATACCAATATAATTCTCTGGTAGTCGCCAAATCTTTTCCGTATAATAATCTTGGGCTGATTCTGGTAATACATAATGATCAGCAATAAAATAATCAACTGTTGGGAAACCAGTTCCATCATAACCTAACCACGTCACTTGAATTGGTGCAGGTTTAAATGCTATTACTGAACAACTACTATAGGTAGTTAAACTATCGAGATCAACTAAAATATCTATTTCATCTGCATTAATTTTATCTGCCATTGCTACCATTGACAGACATTCTTGATGAAAATGATCGCCAAATTCATTTTTATAGGCTTGTTGTTGTGGATCATAAACACTTTCTTTTAAAGAATATAAATATATATTAAATTGTTCACGATTATGATATTTTAATAACCACCAAGCCAAAAAACCTACAGAATGAGTACGAAAACATTCTGAAATATAACCTATTCTTAAAGGACGCTCACTTAAACTAGGACGTGGTGATTGAAAACGTTGTTGATAGATGTTGATATTTTCGCTAAATATTGTCCATAATAATTTTTGACACAAAGCAGCTAGTTGATTACGAATTGGTCTATTTTCTCTGGGATTATCTTCCATGTATAGCAAATAAGAACCAATTGATAAAATTTGTATTAAACTTGAGCTTGGCGTTTGACTGTTAATAATATCATATAAGCATAATTTGTATTCTTCATAAACCTTTACTGATTCTTCCCAAGGTCTACAACAAGTTAATAATGCTCCCAATAAGAACTGAGTACCCACTATTTTATCAATTGGATATTCACTGAGATTTAAATATTTTTTGCACCAATCAATAGACTCTTTACTATAATCTTGTCCCAGTCTTTGGAGAGGAGCAATAATTTTAGCAATACACTCTAAGTTATTGGGTGCTAAACGCAGAGCGATTTTCGCAAAATAAATGGAGTTATAATATTGAGAAGCACGATAATAAGCTTCTGCTTTTCCTGTAAGCAATTTAATAATTGTTTCGGATGTTAATAAATAAGGAATAAATGCGTTTACCAGTTCCTCCACAAATTGAGGAGGAGTCACTGGATTCAGATAAACTAACTTTTCCAGGACTAGCACTAATAAATTTTCGTTAAATACAAGAGGTTCTGTGAATTGAGATATTATTTCCAGTAATTGATTAACATTGGTTTCTATATCATCTATATTTAAGTCTATATTTAGCTCAACTATTTTTAACAGATTATTAATATCATCAGGAATAAATTCTTTAATGTGTTGACGAATTACCCAAGCTAATTTATGATTATGACTTGATTCTTCTTTCTCAGCATAATCTAATAAAATTGTGATTAATTCTACAAGCCATGATTCCGATTGTTCTGCTAATTCGAGAAAGGGAGTCATCCAGGTGATTTGTGCTTCTTCTTCTCTTCCTTGCAATAATAAGGCTAACCCTAAATACCAATAGTTAGCAACTTCCTTGGGATTTTCACTAATATTTTGTTCATATTCTGGAATACTTAACAAAGTTTGAGTTAAAGAAACTTGATTATCTGATAGGATAGTCATCATTAACAACCTTGAATTCGGGTTCAAATTAATTTTTTGAGTATATTGTTAACTTTATTCCTAAAAAACAATGTAGGCATTAACCTATAGTTAACCCCTACAAAGTAAACATTTGGAACATCATATCAAAAAATGCCAGATGTACTTTAATCCATCTAGCATTTTTAACCACAAAGCATTAAACTTTATTTCATGGTACTCATGCCATTAGCACAAGATGTAGCAGTGTTAGTCAATGCTGGTACAACAACCGGAGTTTGAGATTGTACTCCGTTTGTTTGACAAGAAATAGCATCAGTTTGACCACTGGTGAGAATGCTAACACCACCAGAAAAGCCTTTAAGAGAAGTAGGATCTTTAGCACCTGCTACAACAGTGGTAGTGTTAACAGATGCTGCAAGAGTGTAGCTATAGTAGTCAGTGGATGTGGGAATACCAATTTGAAGCTGATCAATATTACTAGCAAACTGTGTATTTTCAATACGGAAAGACTGTTGCGCTCTGTTTACTGAACCTACATAGGTTTTAGCTTCTGATTGTTTAGCTTTTGCTGCTTGGTTCAAGAAGGAAGGAAGAGCGATAGCAGATAGAATACCGATAATGATGATAACAACTAATAGTTCAATCAGGGTGAAACCTTCGTTTTCTTTCTTTTTACCCAGGATGTGTTGTAAGAATTTTGCTTTCAGTTCAGTTTTCATAGTAGTTTGCCTTGGAGTGGAGTGTTGTTTGTTTCTCTATGCTAAGAACTTACCCACATCTGATCAGTTTCATATCACCTCTTGAAAAAATTTTTTTTACCATCTATTTAATAGTCTTAAAAGGGTGACTAAAATAGGCTCAAACCTTTATTTAAAGGCACTTTCAGTATATTGAGCCTAGTGTTGAAGAGAGTTAAATAATTTTGTTAACTACCTAATGCTGTTGGTTTAGGGCTAAAAAATAACATTGGCGTAGGGTAGGTTAATGTCATAGGACTTATGCAAGATTGGACTAAAAACCTGATTATTGCGTAGGGGTAATTCATGAATTACCCCTACTTTCGTTCTGTTTTGCGTAAGTCCTCTGTCAATAACTTGTGTTTGAAAATCAGAAGTTTTTAACTGTGGATGTAGATGTACAGTTGCATTTTCCCAATCAGTATCAGACCATTCAGAAACAGGTACAAAAGAATTTCCTCCTTGGGGATGTCCACACCAAAAATCAAGTAATCTATGAACCGGATGTAGTAACTCTATTAATTGTAACTGTTCTTCTTCAGAAATTTCTGGTAAGCTCATCCCCAAAAAAGCAGGTAAATCATCTGGTTTTTTAAATAAGTTCATCAAGTCCCATTGTCGCCAGTTTCTCATCTTGATAAACTCTAAATCAGCCGACCTTAAAGCTGAAAACATATCTTGAATAGTGTAACCTTTATCACCTTGCAATAAATGATTTGCTAAAATACTCTCTTCTTTATTTTCTCCTTCATTTTCAGGAAACCACGTTTTAGTTTTAAGTTCGACATTATCTTTTAAGGCTTTCATAGTATCGACAACAATATCTATTTCTAAATCTTCTGGATTATTATCCATCAAACCCATCATAGTGAATAGTTTTTGAGCGCGGAAATAATTAAATCTCTGAAAATAACTATGGAGGTTGGTGCGAATAATGCCTTCTGTTTTTAACACAGCTTTCATGGCTTGCAATGCCACAGCTATATCAGGGCAAAAATAGAGAACTTCATCACAATTAATATAATCAAATTGATAGTTTAACTTTGGTAAATCATAAATAGATAAAACATAAAATTCAGCATTTTCAAAACCATGATATTCTAAACGCTGACGCGCCAGTTTTACTGACTCTTCTGATATATCAACACCCACAATTTTTGCACCAGGGTTAGCTTCTGCTAAAATTAATGATTTATAACCAGTACCACAGCCAGCATCTAAAATAACTTTATCTTTAGTATCTATGACTTTCTGATTTCTCAAATAATAGGAAGTAATGATATTATGAATATAGAGAGCATTAACATCATCTTTAGGAGATTGATCTAGGGGTATCCTTGGATAAGGTGAACTATCAAATTGTTGGCGGATTTTATCCCACAGTTCAGTGTTCGAGTTATTCATGGTAATACATCTTAATGGCTAAGTCGATTATGATACTAGCTGATATTTATTGATTATGTGTATATGTTGCAGAAAATATACATAAATTACTCAAACTCAGGTGGCCAAAGTTCTGACACTGAAAGTTCCCAACCAGGTAGTAACTCTGGTACACTGAGGATATCGTGATTTTTCAAGATCACAGGTGCTTGATTAAATCGGTAAACTGTTACAGTCAACTTATCAGGGTCAATTAAAATACCCACTGTCGCCCCAAGTTGTAAAAATAACTGTATTTTCTCTTCTAAAGGTTTAATTCTATCTGATTTAAACTTGATTTCTACTACTAAATCAGGTACTAACTCTACAAAGTCCCGTTTACTCTTTTTCAATCTTTCCGCTTTCACAAAAGATACATCAGGGGCGCGGAGGTTTCTTTTTTCTGAGTTATTATCTATACTGGGCAAAATAAAACCAGCACTAGAACCTGTGACTCGTCCCAGTTTACGAGATAGCACCCACATATTCAAAAAGGTTAGTAACCGACCACCTATTTCTTCTGACTCGTAATCTGATGGACCCATAATTACTATATTCCCTTCTACCAACTCCATTTGCCATTCTGGATGTTCGGTTTGTAACTGTTCTAAATCAGCAATAGTCAGCATAATACACCAGAAAACTCTTCTCTATTTATAGCAGGAGTCAGTAGGGGTTTAGCACTGCTAAACCCGTACATAATATAAAACCTAAACTTCCCGTTGACATCTGCCAATTAAATCTGTATCTTCAAAGTAGATACATTAAGGCAAGTTATGACTACATTTGTCGCAAAATGGGGAAACAGTTTAGCTATTCGCATTCCTAAATCTATAGCTGAACAAGTGCAATTAACCGAAGGAGTAGCCATAAATTTGACTCTGGAAGGTAACAGTATTGTGATTACACCGCAAAAGAGAAAAAAATATACACTTGATGAGTTACTGGAGGGTATGACTCCTGATAAATTTCATCCTGAATTTGAAACTGGAAACGCTGTGGGTAATGAAGATTGGTAGTTTCTTATTTTCCCAACAGAGGAGATATTATTAACTTAGAATTTGGCAATAAGCAGCGGTTTACGGCGGATTCTATTAGGCGTGTATTGACTCTACAAGCATCAGGAATGTCTTTTGATGATATTGCTAACATATTAAATGAGGAAATACAACAGCAAGGACGTGAGCAAATTGGTTATCGTCCGGTTTTGGTGATATCTCCAATTAAATATAATCAAATGGCTTCTTTAATTCTAACTTGTCCCATCACCAGCAACGCAAAAGGGCTAAGTTTTGAAGTACCACTCGTTGAGGGAATGCAAACAAAAGGAGTTGTGTTAGCTGACCAAATTAAAACATTAGATTGGAGAGCGAGAAAAGTTAAATTTGTGGAAACTGTACCACAAGATGTAATAGAAGAAGTACAAGCTAGGTTGGAAACTTTAATTTTATAGTTTGAACCATCAGATCCCCAACTTCTTCTTTGATCTGGTCTACAAATCATAAATTACAGCAGTTTTCATGTAGTTGTACCACATCCTTCTTATTATTTTCCTTTCTTCCTTTGCGTCTTTGCGTGAGATTAAAAAATGTGGTTTATTTACCTGAAAATCGCTGTAATGTCAGAAGTCGGGGATCTTTGAGTTATGCTATACTATTTAAAACGTAGTCGTTATGAGTTTGTATAATAGCATGACAAATTCCCAAGTAGCAAACACAGTAGAAAACTTAGTCATTATCGGTTCTGGTCCTGCTGGATATACAGCAGCTATCTATGCAGGAAGGGCAAATTTAAAACCCGTGGTTTTTGAAGGGTTTCAAGCAGGTGGTTTACCAGGTGGCCAACTGATGACAACCACCGAAGTGGAGAACTTCCCAGGGTTTCCCCAAGGTATCACCGGACCAGACTTGATGGATAATATGAAAGCACAAGCAGAACGGTGGGGAGCAGAATTATATACTGAAGATGTGATATCAGTAGATTTAAGTCAACGTCCTTTTACTATCCGTTCCCAAGAAAGGGAAATAAAAGCCCATAGTGTAATTATCGCCACCGGTGCAACTGCAAAACGCTTAGGTTTACCCAGCGAAAAACAATTTTGGAGTCAGGGAATTTCCGCTTGTGCCATTTGTGATGGTGCAACTCCTCTATTTCGTAATACGGAGTTAGGGATTATTGGTGCGGGAGACTCAGCAGCAGAAGAAGCTATTTATTTAACTAAATATGCTTCTTTGGTGCATTTGTTAGTGCGTTCTGATAAAATGCGGGCTTCTAAAGCTATGCAAGACAGAGTTTTGAGTAACCCGAAAATTAAAATACATTGGCACACCGAAGCAGTAGATGTAATTGGTGAAGAAAGTATGAATGGTGTGCAAGTGCGTAATAATCAAACCGGGGAAGAAAGCACTATTCCCGCTAAAGGTTTATTTTACGCCATTGGTCACAAGCCCAATACAGAGTTATTTCAGGGACAATTAGAACTGGATGAGGTGGGGTACATTACCACTAAACATGGTGGTGTAGAAACCAGCGTAGATGGCGTATTTGCAGCCGGTGACGTGCAAGACCATGAATTTAAACAAGCTATTACAGCAGCGGGTACTGGTTGTATGGCGGCCATGTTAGCGGAAAGATGGTTATCATCAAAGAATTTAATTCATGAATTTCATCAAACCCAAACTGAGGGAACAACACCCCACCCAGAAACCGAGAAAGCAGAAACAGCTACTGAATTTAATGTACAAGCAACACGGCATAATGGGGGTTATGCTTTAAGAAAATTATTCCATGAGAGCGATCGCTTGCTGTTGGTAAAATATGTTTCTCCTGGTTGTGGTCCTTGTCACACCTTGAAACCGATATTAAATAAAGTCGTGGATGAATTTGATGGTAAAATTCACTTTGTGGAAATCGACATTGACCAAGATCGAGATATTGCTGAAAATGCTGGCATAGTTGGTACACCGACGGTACAGATATTTAAGAATAAAGAATTAGTGAAGGAATTGAAAGGTGTAAAACAGAAAAGTGAATATCGACAGTTGATTGAAAGTAATTTGTAGTGACTGGGGACTGGTTTCAACTTATTAACCGAAAAATGTCTTATTTTTTGGCTTCCACACCCGCCCAGAAATGATAGCGCAGCGTGGCGTTAGCCATATTTCCGGGCTAATAGTCAAAGTTTACTAAAGTAAACTATAGATTTATGGGTGTTTTTAGTCATCTTTAGATGACTTATACTATGAGACTGGGAATTCATTCCCAGTCGGGTGATCGGTTTTATGTTAAGTTGACACCAATGGTGACAGGTGACAGTGAAAAGAATAGAGAATAGATTATTTTCCTTTTGCCTTCTGTTCCCTGTTCCCTGCCTGAACAGATATAATAACTATTCAAAACAAATAATCTAAATTATGATTCAAGTTTTACCTCAAACTAAATTAGTTACTTTTGCAGAGTTTATAAAGTGGTATCCAGATACAGGAGTTCGCTATGAATTACATGATGGAGTAATTGTAGAAATGACACCACCCGTAGGAGAACATGAAGAAATTATTGGTTTTTTAGCTGCACAAATCACATTAGAATTTAGTCGTCTAAAACTGCCTTATTTCATTCCCAAAACCGCTTTTATCAAACCACCTGAAAAAGAATCAGCATACTTACCAGATATACTATTATTAAATCGTCCTAATTTAGTTAATGAACCTTTATGGAAAAAATCATCTACAATTAGTGAATCAGCTTCAATTCCTTTAGTCGTTGAAGTTGTCAGTACAAACTGGCGTGATGATTACCATAAAAAACTTGCTGACTATGAGGAAATGGGTATTGTTGAATATTGGATTGTTGATTATGCTGCTTTAGGTGGTAGAGTGTTTATTGGCAATCCTAAACAACCAACTATTTCAATTTATCAACTGATAGAAGGAGAATATCAAGTTAGTCAATTTACAGGTAATGATTTAATAGTATCACCCACTTTCCCAGAGTTAAATTTAACTGCTAATCAAATTTTTCAAGCAAGTTTATAGAGGATAGATTATAATTTTAATGTAAATATTCAGCCGTCATCAGGAGTCAAAACCATGCAAGAACAAATAACCGACTATCAACAAGAACTAACCGAACGTATTTCCACATTGGTAGATAAATTATTTCAAGGAAGTAGTTTCTACAAAGTCAAATTAGACCAATATGAAATGACTGAAATGCTGATAGAATTATTTGGCAGATTGTCACCAGAGGAAATGAGAGCAATTAAAGAACATGATTTAAGTAGAAGAATTGGTAAAATCCTAACTCTAGAAGCGGTTTCTGGCACATTAAACGACTTATCACCCGAAGAAATAGCGATTTTTGATGCAGCAGTAGAAGGAAAATAACACTGTGAATTACTTACTTGATTCAAATATCGTTAGTTATGCGTTAAAGAAAAATACAACTATAAATAATAAACTGAGAGAGTTAAGTTTTCTTGGTTCAGAAATATTTATTAGTTGTATTACCTACTATGAAATTAAAAGAGGACTAATATCTTTAAACGCTACTAGGCAATTAGTAGATTTTCATGGTTTTTGTAATGATTATCCTGTGTTATTTTTAGATGATTTAGAAATCATTGAAAAATCCTGTGAAATTCACGCTAAGTTAAAAAATCAAGGTACACCTATTCAAGATGCAGATGTTTTAATAGCAGCAACAGCAATTATCTTAGATTTAATTCTTGTTTCTAATGATTCCGATTTATCCAGAGTTGAAGGACTTAAATTGGAAAATTGGTTATTGTAATACAGCAGGAGTCAGGAGTCAGGAGTCAGGAGTAAAACTAGCTTAGTGTATAGGTTTTAATTTTGATTCTGTACCTCATTGATATGCAATCTGCTGTATATAGGAAAATCCCAAATCTAAAATCTAAAATCTAAAATCTAAAATCTAAAATCGGATGACTATTACAAAAAGCCGCATACCCAGATTTTTAAACTTTGCTAAATCTAACCTATCTCAAAAATTTATGTTGATAGGTTTAGCTATTACCCTATCATTCATATTTTTAGCCTTTTTTGCCCCAGTGTTTCAACAGTGGGGATGGTTACAAAACCCCAAAGAATTTTTAAGTAACCCTATTCATGAAGCACCTTCTTTAAAACATTGGTTTGGTACAAGTCGCTTGGGTTATGATGTTTTTTCCCGGACAATTTTTGGCGCACAAGCAGCTTTACAAGTAGTGATTTTAGCCACAGCATTAAGTATGATAGTGGGTGTACCTTTGGGGATGGTAAGTGGTTATTTAGGAGGAAAATTAGATAAAACTTTGCTATTTCTCATGGATAGCATTTACACTTTACCAGGATTACTGCTATCTGTAACATTAGCTTTTGTGGTAGGGAGAGGAATTTTTAATGCAGCGATCGCCATTAGTATAGCTTACATCCCCCAATATTATCGCGTTGTCCGTAATCACACCGTCAGCGTTAAAACCGAAGTATACATCGAAGCAGCGCAAGCAATGGGCGCTTCTACCTGGATTGTATTATCAAGATATCTATTTTTCAATGTTATTCAAAGTGTCCCCGTCCTCTTTACCCTCAACGCCGCAGATGCCATATTAGTATTAGGTGGTTTAGGCTTTTTGGGTTTAGGACTACCCGAAGATGTCCCAGAATGGGGTTATGATTTAAAACAAGCTCTGGAAGCACTACCTACAGGTATTTGGTGGACCACTCTTTTTCCCGGTTTAGCAATGACAATTATGGTAGTAGGGTTATCCCTACTTGGTGAAGGGTTGAATGAATTTGTCAATCCTCGTTTGAGAAGAGAAAATAGATGATTGGTAATTGGTAATTGGTAATTGGTGATTGGGAATAGGTAATACAGCATTTTCCGGTGTAATGAGGTACACTTTGGGCGGGCAAGACTTGTACTGAGCGGTTAGTGAGCGCAGTCGAACTATGTCGAAGTATGCCCACCCCACAAGAATTTCATGATTATGATTTGTACCTCATAAAAACGAAATCTGCTGTATATATTCTTTATCCTGACTCCTGACTCCTGATAACTAACAAACTGAGAGACTACTGTGAACGATAAATTTACTTTAATTGCAGCTGCTACTGGTGGGTTAATGCTTTCTGTTGCTCTATCTGGTATATTAAAAGGCGCACCCGTGATAACTTCGGAAAAATCTCATATTAAGTCTTACACTGTTGCTAATGTGCAAGTTTTTACTAAAAAAAATTAATTCCTAATCCATACTAACCATCGTTCCTGTACAACTTGCTCCAGTAGCAGTTAAGCTAGGAGCAGTAATGGGATTATTAGCCAATGTTCCTGCTGTTTGACAAGCAACACCTAAAGTCAGTCCACTTAAAAGAACCGTTACACCACCATTAAAACCTTTCAGCGCAGCAGCATCATTAGCTATAGCTGTAATTGTAGTAGTATTAATATCTGCTACAACGGTATAATTATAATTCTCTGTCACCACAGGTATACCCAGTTGTAAAGTCTCTATATCACTAGCAAAAGCAGGATTTTCCATTCTATAAGCTTGTTGCGCTCTATTAAATGCACCAACATAAGTTTTAGCTTCTGATTGTTGGGCTTTTGCAGCTTGACTCAGGAAGGAAGGAAGAGCGATCGCTGATAGAATACCAATGAGAATAAATACAATTAACAATTCAATAATCGTAAAACCTGCATGATCTTGTTTTTTGATCAGTAGATGCTGCATCAACTTAGCTTTTATGGTTAGTTTCATAGTGGTTTCTTTGGAGATGAGAGAATTTTTGTTACCTCTATAAATAAATTACCCAATTTCAATAAGTTTTATTTCTCTGCGAAATCTGCGCCTCTGCGGTTCGTTATTATCCCTTAATTCCTGTGTAATAGATAGGGGTTTAGATAATATTTTACACCCAATTTCAAAACTCAGATCCCCAACTTCTTAGAGAGGTCGGGGATCTATCCCGCCGTGATTGGGTAGAATCAACTAATCACTAATAACTAATAACTAATGACTAATGACTAATGTAATTGGTATTGATTTAGGTGGAACAGCGATTAAACTGGGAAGATTTACAGAGGATGGAAACTGTTTACAATCATTAACTGTGGATACTCCCCAACCGGCAACACCAGAAGCTGTATTATTAAAGATGGTAGATGCGATCGCCCAAATTGATCCGAATAATCAAAGTATAGCGATCGGTGTGGGAACTCCCGGACCTGCTGATGCTGCTGGCAGAGTTGCCAAAGTTGCCATTAATCTGGTAGGATGGCATGATGTACCCTTAGCAGATTGGTTAGAAGCAAAAACTGGAAAACCTACCATCCTCGCTAATGACGCTAACTGTGCAGGTTTAGGAGAAGCTTGGTTAGGTGCTGGACGTAATTTTCAACATTTAATTTTACTAACTTTGGGAACTGGGGTTGGTGGTGCGATTATTCTTGATGGTAAATTATTTGTCGGACCTCAAGGTGCAGGTGCAGAATTAGGTTTAATTACTTTAAACCCCGATGGTCCAATGTGTAATAGTGGTAATCAAGGTTCTTTAGAACAATATGCTTCAATTTCAGCTATTCGTCGTCGCACAGGAAAAGAACCCGTAGAATTAGGTAAATTAGCGGAAAATGCCGATATTGAAGCCTTGACATTTTGGCAAGAATATGGTAAATATTTGGGAATTGGCTTAACAAGTTTAATATATGTACTCACACCCCAAGCGGTAATTATTGGTGGTGGTGTAAGTGCGAGTTTTCAGTATTTCTTACCAGCAATGCAAGCAGAAATAGAAAAGCGAGTTTTACCAACATCCCGTATAGGTTTACAAATTTTACCAGCAGAACTAGGTAATTCAGCGGGAATGGTAGGTGCTGCTAAATTAGCGTGGGGACTGGTGACTGGTGACAGTAAGAAGGTGACAGGTGACAGGTGACAGGTGACAGTAAGAAGGGAATAGGGAACAGGGAATAGAAAATTATTTGTTCATCCTCCTGCCTTCTGCCCCCTGCCTCCTGCCTCCAAATTAAGAAACTTGGACTGGTTTAGATGTATTCTTACTGTGATGAGTACGGGAAATAGCAGCTTCCATGAAACCTTTAAATAAAGGATGGGGTGTACTCGGACGAGATTGAAATTCTGGGTGAAACTGACAAGCTATAAAAAATGGATGTTTGGGATATTCAACTATTTCTACTAACCTTCCATCAGGAGAAGTACCACTGACAACGTAACCCGACTCTAATAAAGCGTTGCGGTACAAGTTGTTAAACTCATAACGATGTCGGTGACGTTCATAAATGACTTCTTCTTGATATAAATCAAATGCTAGTGTATCAGGTTGCACCCGACAAGGATACAAACCTAAGCGCATTGTTCCACCTAAGTCTACTACGTCTTGTTGTTCAGGTAAAAGATTAATAATGGGATTTGTGGTATATGGGTCAAATTCGGCGCTGTTAGCATCAGCTAAACCTTCAACATTTCTCGCCCATTCAATCACAGAACATTGCATTCCTAAGCATAAACCTAAAAAGGGTATTTGGCGATCGCGTGCAAATTTAATCGCGGCAATTTTGCCATCTATCCCCCGACTACCAAAACCACCAGGAACAAGAATACCATCCACACCTGCAAGATAATTTTCCGCTGATTCAGTTTCTAGGGTTTCTGAATTTACCCATCTTATCCGCAAATCACCGTAAGTAGAAATCGCCGCATGACGTAAGGATTCAACTACAGAAAGATAAGCATCACTTAAACGCACATATTTACCAACAATGGCAATTTCTACGCTATATTTAGGACTATACATTCTTTCTACCATTGTTTCCCACTGACTCAAATCAGGCTGGCGTTGTTCCATTTGCAACAAGTCTAAAGTTTGCTGCGCCAGTCCTTCCTTTTCTAAAATCAGAGGTACTTCATAAATGCTACTAGCATCTTGACAGGTAATCACACATTCTACCGGTACATCACAAAATTCCGATAATTTTTGTTTTAAACCCACACCAATGGGGCGATCGCAACGACAAACTAAAATATCTGGTTGAATACCAATGGATCTCAATTCTTTAACAGAATGTTGAGTAGGTTTAGTTTTCATCTCCCCTGCTGAAGCAATCCAAGGGAGAAGGGTAACGTGCATATACAAAACATTCTGTCGTCCGACTTCTTTACGTAACTGACGGATCGCTTCTAAAAATGGCAGTGATTCAATATCACCCACAGTACCACCAATTTCCGTAATTACTGCCGCCGGATTTGTTTCCTTAGCAACTCTTAAAATGCGGTCTTTAATTTCATTGGTAATATGGGGAATTACTTGTACAGTCCCACCATTATATTCTCCCCGGCGTTCTTTATTAATTACTGATTGATAAATCAACCCAGTAGTAACACTGTTTAACCGGGACATAGAAGTATCCGTAAAACGTTCATAATGTCCCAAATCCAAATCTGTTTCTGCACCATCTTGGGTAACAAAAACTTCCCCATGTTGAAAGGGACTCATTGTACCAGGATCAACATTAATATAAGGATCAAGTTTGAGAATGGATACTGAATAATCCCGTGATTTAAGCAACCTCCCCAAACTTGCTGCTACAATGCCTTTACCAATACTGGAAACAACGCCTCCAGTTACAAAGATAAACTTAGTCATAGTATTTTCAATTTCTAGCAACTTCTAAAAATACATTCTGTTTCTTGAAGGATAAAACGTGCGCCCAAACACTAGATATGAAGTAAAGATTCAGCTAATGCTTAAAGGTAAGCTACCCCGTCAGCTTTTAGCAGTCAGGTTTTAACGGTTACGCCAAAAATCACTATTCGATTATCTACGATTGATCAAATATTCTGACTCCTGGGGCAACCACGGGGGGATTGCCCCTACTGACTCCTGACTCCTGACTTCCTGCTTTTTATGCTTCATTCTTTATCCTTGATTATTCATTGTCTCACAGTCATTATCGTAAAATCTTCTGTTTTTTGCCGTGAAAAAACTCTTAGGATTAGTAGTATTTAACTGTCTGCTTACCTCCTCCGTTGCTTTTGCACAAACATCGCTCCTAGTAGTTTTTCCCCCAACAAACTACCAAACCAGTAAAGAAAAAATATTTTTTATCGGTACTGCACCACCAGTTGGAGAAGTTCTCATCAATGGTAGACTAATTAACCGCAGCAAGGCTGGTCATTTTTCTCCCAGTTTCCCTTTACAGTTAGGGGAGAATGTATTTAAAGTACGTTACCAAAATCAGGAACGAGAGATTAAAGTAACAAGGCTTTCTACTCAACCAGAATTACCACAAGGTTTAGGCTTTGCTAAAGATTCTTTGACTCCTACTGCTGATATTACTAGACTACCGGGAGAATTGATTTGTTTTGGTGCTGTTGCACCTCCTCAAGCTAGTGTCTTTGTGAAGCTGGCCGAACAAACCATTCCCTTATTACCACAACCACCACAGGCGCAATTACCTGCTAATTCAGGTGTACTAACGGGAAGAAATCAACCCACAACTTCTAGTCCTAACAAATATCAAGGTTGTACAACAGTGGCCAATGCTGCTGATTTAGGAAAACCTCAATATAGTTTGACATTGAATGGTCAGACTATCACTGAAACTGGTAAGGGCAAAATTGAAATTCTTGCACCTGCACAGTTGCCAGTTGTGGAAGTGTCAGCAACATCAGGTGTTGCTCGCACAGGTCCTAGTACAGATTATTCTCGACTGACACCACTACCACAGGGAACAAAAGCAACAGTTACCGGTAGAGAAGGTGATTGGCTACGCTTAGATTATGGGGCTTGGATCAATAGTAAAGAAACTAGAATTATACCAGGTGCAGTACCACCACAGACTGTAATTCGTAGTGTGGGATATCGTCGCTTGTCTGATAGAACAGAAATCAGGTTTCCTTTACAAATGCCCATACCTGTAAGTGTGGAACAGAGCGATGGGCAAAGCCCCGCCTTCGGCGATCGCACTTTTAGTCTCACCCTTTACAATACTACTGCTCAAACAGACACCATTCGCCTGGATGATGACCCCTTGATTTATCGCCTAGATTGGCAACAGGTGAGTCCTGGTCAAGTGAAATATACCTTTAACCTCAAAAACTTCCAACAGTGGGGATATAAGCTGAAATACGACAACACAACGCTGGTTTTGACCTTGCGCCATGCACCTAAGATTCACAACAGAAAACGCCTACCTTTATCTGGTATTAAGATATTACTTGATCCTGGTCACGGTGGTAAAGAGTCTGGTGCAATTGGTCCGACTGGGTATCCAGAAAAAGATGCCAACTTGGTAATTTCCAAGTTACTGCGGGATGAGTTGGTAAAACGGGGTGCAAAGGTGGTGATGACAAGGGAAGATGATCGGGATGTGTCTTTAGTGGAACGTCAGCAGATGATTGAAAAAGAAGAACCTGCGATCGCCCTTTCTATCCATTACAATGCTTTACCTGATGATGGCGATGCCGAAAAAACTAGAGGTTTTGGGACTTTTTGGTATCATCCACAAGCACACAGTTTAGCAATATTTTTGCAAAATCACGTGGTAAAAACATTGAGGAAACCTTATTATGGCGTGTTTTGGAATAATTTAGCCCTGACTCGTCCTGCTGCTGCTCCTTCAGTATTATTAGAATTAGGTTTTATGATCAACCCCCAGGAGTTTGAAGAGATAGTCAACCCCCAAGAACAAAGGAAAATGGCGCGGACTTTAGCTGATGGGGTGACAGAGTGGTTTAAAAGTCGGAAATAAAGCAAAACAGAACGTAAGTAGGAGTAATTCATGAATTACCCCTACGTAATAATTAGGTTTTTAGTCCTATATTGTGTAAGTCATAGTAAATAATGAAACTACCAATACAAGAGAGTTTTACTCCTGACTTCTGACTCCTGACTCCTGCTATATAGGAATTTTCACAGTAAAAGTTGTTCCTACACCCACTTTACTGTCTACAAAAATTTCTCCTTGATGTCGATCTACACATTTTTTCACAATTGGTAATCCTAACCCAGTACCAACAATACCTTCAACATTTTCCGAGCGATAATAAGGCTCATAAAGCCTCACCTGTTCCTCTGGAGAAATACCGATTCCTTCATCTATCACTTGAAAAATAGTAGCATCCTGTTGAGCATTTAAAAACAAGTAAATTTTACCCCCTGGTGATGAATATTTGATAGCATTTAACAGTAAATTACTCAAAATAGAATATAGTAACTTTTCATCTAGATTAGCCCGAAAAGATTGACCATGTTTGATAAACTTAATAGTATGAGTTGTGCGACTAAACATTTGCACATCTTCCAGCAAATTTAAACAAAAGTTTTCCACATTAATTAATTGAGGTTTATAATCTAGTTCACCTGCTTCGGCTCTAGTTAAAGTTAATATATCTGTTAAAAGGTGATTCATTAACTTAGCTGAAGACTGAATGCGATAAAGGTTTTTCAATTCCTTTTCATCTACTAATTCTATCAAAATTTCCCTTAATAACTGACAAGATAGCAAAATTACACTTAAAGGAGTACGAAATTCATGGGAAATCATAGAAAATAACTGAACCTTGAGTTCCCCAATCTTTTTTTCTTGAGCTAAGGAAGCTTCTAAAGATTTAATATGTTCTCGTTTCACCGATTGACTCTCGATAATAAAACATAAAATGCAAATTACTAACAAACTTAAAATAGTTCCTATTATTTCTATGATGATTCGTAAGTGAATACCATTTTCTGACTGCTGGAGATAAGTTTTCAAGTAACTTTGTTCTTCCCCTTGAATTTCTAAAATTATCATTATAATTTGCTCTCTGAGATTAACACTAAGTTCAGTAATTTTATTTTGCCGTTGCCATGCGGTTTCATCTTGTTGATAAAGTTTTATAGATTCTTCTAACAAAGCTAATCTTTGATTAACCAATGATTTTAAATGGTTTAACCTCTGTCTTTGATTGATATTTTCATGTATTTGAATATCTAATAAATTGAGGTGATTTTTAATATTATTGATAGCAGTTTGATAACGCTCTAAATCTTGTTTACTACCCAAAAATATATACCCCCGTCGTGCTGATTCAGCCACAGTCATTGCTGCATAAAAATCTGTCAAAGTATTGAGTGTTTGAGAAGTATGTTGAACTTGAGCAACATTTTCCTTAATTTCGGTAGTGTTGTTTAATGCAGCGAAAGTAACCAAAAGCATCAGAGATATAGCCAAAGAAACTCCCGCAGAAATCCAATTTACTGAAAAATGCAATTTCATAAATTACCTTTTTATTCAGATAGTCAATTTAAGTTAATATTTCCCTCATTACTTCATGACTTGCTGTGGAATAAGGAATAAATTATGCGAATTTTAATAGTTGAGGACGATATTCAACTGGCAGAAGCACTAATAGAAGCTTTAAGCAGACGAAAGTATATAGTTGATGTTGCTCAAGACGGAGAAGCAGCTTGGCACGCAGCAGAGTCAATGAAGTATGATTTAGTGGTGCTGGATGTCACTTTACCAAAGTTAGATGGCATCAGATTTTGTCACCGCTTACGCACCACTAGCACCAACAGTCCGGCACATCGTAATTCAGCAGCACCCGTATTAATGCTAACCGCCCGTGATACCGTAGCCGATAAGGTTGCTGGTTTAGATGCCGGCGCAGATGACTATGTAGCAAAGCCCTTTGACTTAGAAGAATTAATGGCTCGGATACGTGCTTTACTCAGACGTGGTAGTGCTGCCAGTACAGTCAGTTTATCTTGGGGAAAGTTAACTTTAAATCCCAGCACTTACGAGACTACCTATGATGGTCATCTTATGTCCTTGACTCCTAAAGAGTATGGAATTTTAGAACTGCTGGTTGCTAATGGTAGAAGGGTATTGAGTCGTTCTAGCATCATTGAGCAGGTTTGGTCTGTTGATGACTCTCCAGTGGAGGAAACAGTAAGGTCACATATCAAAAGTATTCGACAGAAATTAAGAGCTTTAGGTGCGCCGGAAACTTTGATTGAAACTGTTCATGGTTTGGGATATCGTCTCAACTGATACAATTGATACAAAATTATAGGGAATTTGTTGTTAATCTGTTCAATGTAGAGGCGATTGATAAACTGTCTCTACCAGATTTTTATATCTCACAGGCTTCATTTATTAAATGCATTGTTAGAAAAGAATAAACTCACCATCATCATACAACTTTCTAGAAAAGTTTATCTGCACAAATTCTGCACAAATCTTGCACGATAATTGCATATATAGGTTATATCCTGAGAGAGTAAAAATTTTTTTTCTCAGGAAAGATTAGACTAATGAATTAGCATTTGAGTGATGATTGATTACTAAGAACAACAACAAAAACGCCTTTCCTCTATCTTCAAATCATGTATTAATCAAATTACTAGTTATCTGGGGTGCGTGAACTAAATCACATTATTTTCATCAAAGGAATAAAAAATGTTAACGAACATTATAGACGATGGTCGTGGCAGTGGTAGGTTTACTCTAGGTGGTTTACCTTTTTGTGTGCCTGTGTAAAATTGGCATAGCAAACAACCCCCAAGCTAAACCAGTAATTAAACCAAAAGGAGTAACAATATAATTGTTAAAATCCCACAAACCGAAAATTTGCGCTGCTAATTCCAAAGGATAAGCCATCATTAACACACTAGCAAAAGCAGCACCGATCCAACCATAGTGATGTAACCAAAAACTGCCTTTTCCTTTAGTCATAGCACACAAAATTCTAGTAATTAACAATCCTGTAACAGTGCCATAACACCGCATACAAACCGCCATAATATGAGGTGGTGCTAACTCCAAACCCATAGTAGGTTGAGGACAGACATGATTACCCATAAAATAAATAATATTCCCAATATTAGGCAGTACCAAAAAACCAGAAGCGGCTAAAAAGGGAGCAATAGGGGGACCAAAAACCATTCCTACTAACAGGAAGTCAGCAAAAAAACTCACCCAATTAATTTTTTCAAATTCAACCTTTTCTAATAAAATAGCCCGTTGCATTTCTCTCTGTGTCCTCTGTGACTCTGTGGTTTGTTTCTTTAATTATACAGTGTAAATATTCAGCAGTCAGCTTTCAGCCATCAGCTTTCAAGACTCAGGTACAAAGAATAAGAACAAATGAGAAAAATTAAACTTTCCTCCTTCAATTAATCCTACTTGATCTTTGATTTTGCCGTTATAGACTGATAGCTGATTACTAATTAGAACTCATCATCAGGATTTATACCCAACTCTCGCAATTTTGCAGCTAACTTTGCAGCTTTAATTTCTGCTTGTTCTGCTCTTTGTTGTTGTTGTTCAGTCCTTGATTTTTCTAACTGTGCTTGTTCATGACCTACTAATAATAAGTTACCTTCATTATCCCACCAACGTAACCAAAGTTGATCGGCATTATTTAAGTAACTTCCTTGCCATAAACCTAATTCTACACCTAATGGCAGAATTGGATAGTGTCCGCGTTTGTTAGGCTGCATTTTTTGGTAAGAAAAATCTACCAAATGATAAACTTCTAAATTGCCACTATTAACTTCATAAATAGCATAATAGGGAGCGCGGATAATGCGTTCATAAACCCAAAATTTCCCAGGTTTTTCACCTGGTTGTAAAACCGCTAAAGGTGTTTTATCTCGTTCTTCATCACCATTACCACTAGCTAATTCTATGACAATTAAAGGGGGAATATATTCACGCCATAGAACATAAGAACGGCGAATTTTACCATCTAGTCTAGGGGGAACATCAGGGACATAAAACCAATCTGGTGCTACTGTACCTTTTTCTGGTGGTTCTGTTTCTCGCCAATAAATCCCGCAATCTTGACCTATACAAAATTGTCCATCGGGATGTTTTTTTTCTAAAGTTTGAATTATTGAATCTGTGATGATTATGCTTTGGGGATGTTCTTGAAAGTTTTTCACGAAAGTACCGTCAGACTCCGGTAGTTGAGTATGATCAGGAAACTGCGGTGGTATAGCAATATCAGCCAGGGTTTCACTCATACTATTTAAAGGATTGCAGTTATTAATTTAAGATTATATCGCATGATAGTAAATAAAATTGTCAGAATCAGGATGTCCAGGATTTAAGGATTTACAGGATGTTATTTGTAAATAGCCTAGAGATTTTTCATTAAAGCCACTAAAATTTTCATTAAAATTTCTAAATCAGTGGGTACACGATAAAGGTTTAAATCTTGAGTGATTTCTTTTGATTCACGATGCAAAATCACAAATTGCCAAATATTACCAATAGAAACTCAATTATTGGTTTTTTTTCATAGTTATTTTTTTCAGCTTCCATGTTTTCACAAGCTAATTTTGAGTTAATTATGTTTTTTCTTAGTTTTGTTTATATTATAACTCTCTGCGTTCTCTGCGCCTCTGCGTGAAAAAACAAAGACACAAAAACGCACAGAAAAAACCTTTGCGTCTTTGCGCCTTTGCGTGAGAAAATTCTTAACCTACATTAGCAACATAAGGACTCGTCAACTTATCCAACTGTTGAATTAACAAACTCAGAAACAAACCCACATCCGTAACCACACCTACAGACTCAATTGAACCGCGATCGCTCAATTTTGTCACCACCGCAGGGTTAATATCCACACATACCATCTTCACCCCTGCTGGTGTCATATTTCCTACACCAATAGAATGCAGCATAGAAGACAGCATCAAAATCATTTCCGCACCTTGAATGATTTGAGCATATTCTTGCTGTGCTAAAATCAAGTTCATTTGCGTATCTGGTAAAGGTCCATCATCCCGAATTGAACCAGCTAAAACAAAAGGAACGTCATTTTTCACACATTCATACATCACACCGCTAGTAATTACCCCAGCATCTACCGCTTTAGTGATGCTACCAAAACGGCGAATGGTGTTAATTACCTTTAAATGATGTCGATGTCCACCACGTACCGCTACACCGCGTTTCATATCCACACCGAGAGATGTTCCCATCATATTTTGCTCGATGTCATGAACTGCGATCGCATTTCCACCTAAAAGTCCTTGAACATAACCTTCACGAATCAATCTAGAAAGGTGTTCACCGCCGCCTGTATGAATTACCACTGGTCCAGCAGTGACAACTACTTTACCGCCAGCATCCCGAATTTTACGTAATTCCCAAGCCACCTGTTCCACAACTAATTCTACCCGTCTTTCGCTGGAAACACCGGAAGACATAAAGCTAAATTCCTGGGCGTTGCGTTGTTCGCGGGATTCGGTTTTGCGGATAGTGCGGATACCTTGAACGTCAACTACTACCTGTTCACCAATTTCTAGATCACGCAAAATTTTACATCTAGCAACTAACCCATTGGCTGTACTAGAAATAGCGATCGCCCCATCCATGCGTTGATTTTCTACTTTCAGCCATTCTCCATTTACTCGCACTTCAGTAGGATAAATTGTACTGACATAGAAATCATCAGGAGCAACACCCGCTTGTAAAACAAGTTCGAGTTTTGCATCTCTTTCATCTTGGGGTAAGTCAACCGCACCCAAATCAATCAACTGGGATATAATCTCTTCCATCACCTCGTGAGATGGTGCAGAAACCCTGACTTCTGCTGCTGAAGTGCTTTGACGTTGTTCACCCAAGTTGAACTTGAGAACTTGGAAACTCCCCCCCATGTCTACGATCAAATCTAAAGCGCGGTTAATTAAACCCGCATCTAATAAATGACCTTCTAAACGAATTATCCGACTTTCGACTTGAGTTGTAGCGTGTACCTCTTCCCGTACAGGTTCAGTCACTCGTAAAGTTAAGCATTTAGCCGCACCACCAGCTTTCAAAAACTCAGTTAAAGGTGTTTCAATTACCTGAAAACCAACTTCCGCTAACCGTGATTTTAAACTATCACTGGCTTTGTTCATAATCACGATGCTTTCGATGTTCACTGCATTACAAGCAAAGTTAACCGCATCAGCTTCTGCAATAGCAATACGTTTTTCTGGCGCAACGCGCATTTCTATCACCCGGTTAGAGTAGGAGTCAAACGCACCGGGGTAATACAGCAAATACCCATTAGCTAGGGGACAGAAACAGGTATCAAGATGATAAAATCTTTCATCCATCAACCGCAGAGAAATCACCTCAATATCTAGCCATTTAGCTAAGTATGGGTGAGAATCTAACTCAGAACGGAAACCATACCCCGCCCATAACCAGCGCCCTTCCCTGTCTAAAAGCGCGTCACCAGCACCTTCAAAGGGTAAGTCTTTAGGAAGTGTGTAAACCTTAAAACCATTATTTTCAAACCACTGTTGAAAATACGGTTCTTCTCCTTGGCGTTCCTTATGTAAAAAACGGCTGAGAACCACATTTTCACCAAGAACTAAACCAGCATTGGCACTGAATACCATATCTGGCCAACCTTTTTGGGGTGTCACTAAATCGACAATGGCGTGATTTTTGATAACATTGTATAATTTATTCCACTGTTCTACAGCGCGATCGCGTGATGATTTGTGAATATTCCCTTCCATCCACGGGTTAATCACATAGTCTACATCGTAGTGGTCGGGAGCGCACATTAAAAACCGAATTTGGGAAACCATAAAAAATTTTACTTTGCTTTTCAGTAATCTCTTCTGGATACAGAGTTTTGGTGTTCTAAGTCTGTCAAATCTGCTACTTAATAGCTACCTTTTGCTCTTGGTAGACTATACCAGGATATCGTTCCTATTCTATTACTGCTATAGGGAAAAGGAGGGGGAGGAGGGAAAATGTGTTATGTGGGATGTAAACTGCTGGCTTTTACATTCTCAACTAACTCATAGTGAGTTAATTTTTATAAAAATTTGTATTAAAAAAATAATTTATTTTATGTATAAACACTGTTTACAAAAATTTACACCAAAGGTTAGGAAAAGCTTCTGAAAGTCAAATTCAATCAGTTTTAGCTGAACGTGAAGTTGTAGAACCAGAAGAAGAATTAAGTGATGAAATTATCGCTTCTCTTCAACAAAAAATAAATAACGCAATGAACAAATAACACAATAAACACTAAAAACAAAGAATTTTATATAAGCGTTACCGGATTAGGCGTTAATGTAATCAGCTTGAACTGATAAAGTTACTTAGACTTTAATTGTTCACATAACGATATGTAACAGTTTTGGTCACTTCTTCCCCGAAAGTGAATTTCCGTGCCATGATGGGAGGTGAGAAGTAATTCGGCGACGGCGTTTGTTTTTAACATTGATAGGTTTTTTCCTTTTGGTACTTACAGACTTTTCTCCGAAACCTAAATCTCTACACTCTTATGATTTTGGAGAAAATCTATGTCAATTTATGTAGGCAACCTCTCTTATGAAGTTACCCAAGATACTCTAACTGCGGTTTTTGCAGAATATGGTTCTGTAAAGCGCGTTCAACTACCTACAGATCGTGAAACAGGAAGACTGCGCGGTTTTGGGTTTGTGGAAATGAGTACAGATGAAGAAGAAACATCTGCTATTGATGCCCTTGATGGTGCTGAGTGGATGGGAAGAGATTTAAAAGTTAACAAAGCTAAACCCAAAGAAGATAGAGGTGGTGGTAATCGCAACAGTGGTGGTTATAATCGCAATCGCTACTAAGTTATAAAATCAAGCATTTTTGCTAATGCAATAGTTTTAGCAAATTAATTGAATTAATTAAAGGCTCAGGTATGACAAAATAGTAATACTTGAGCCTTTTTCATGGATAATTTCAGATTAGGGCTGTTCAGAAATCTGCACAATTAATTTACCCATTTTCTCACTATTAAAAAGTTTGAGAATAGCTGTAGGTGCATTTTCCAAACCCTGGACAATTTCTTGCTGATATTTAAGTTTTCCCTGTTGTATCCATTGTCCCATCTCCCTAAAAGCAAGATCCCATTGACTCACATAATCAGTGACAATGAAACCTTTTATTAACACCCGCTTCATTAAAATCTGACTGAAATTATAAGGTCCGGGTACAGGTTTTTCAGCATTATAAGTAGAAATCAAACCACATAGAGAAATGCGGGCATTTAAATTCACTTGTGTTAAAACAGCGTCGAGAATTTCCCCACCCACATTTTCAAAATATATATCAATTCCATTGGGACAAGATGCAGCTAAAGCGGGACTTAAATCTGCGGTTTTATAATTTATTGCAGCATCAAAACCCAGTTCTTCTAATAAATAGCGACATTTTTCATCGGAACTAGTGATCCCCACTACACGACAACCTTTAATTTTCCCTATTTGTCCGACTAATGAACCTACAGCACCAGAGGCCGCTGAGACTACCAAAGTTTCTCCTGGTTGAGGTTTTCCTATATCTAAAAGTCCAAAATAAGCGGTGCAACCAATAAAGCTAAGAACTGCCATAAAAGCAGTGAGGGGAACTGTTAAGGGTTGGGGAATTTTGGTGATGTAAGGAAGATTTCCAGTAGTAATTAAAGCGTAATCTTGCCATCCTAACAGTCCAGAAACGAGATCCCCCCGTTGAAAGTTGGGATTTTTAGATTCTTCCACTATACCAAGAACTAAACCACGCATGACTTCCCCAATTTCCACAGGTGGCATATACTGGGGGCGATCGCTCATCCAAATGCGATGGGTAGGATCTAAGGAAAGATAGATATTGCGGATCAGTATTTCGCCATCTTTTGCTGTGGGAATGGGTTCTTCTCGATACTCAAAGTCACTTACTTTGATGTCACCCACAGGACGAGATGCTAAACGCCATTGACGATTTATAGATGATTTCATAAATTTGAGTTTTTTTCAGAATTTTGGCAGATTGGCAAGAACTTTTATTAAAACTTAGCATAATTATCAGGCAGTAGGTAAGGGCAAAATTAGTCACAAAATGTTAATTTATAAAATTATAACTAAGTTAAACTGCTCTACATCTACCAATGCCTTATCTTACTACTGCTGCGGAAATCCGTTCTCAAATTGCTCAATATACCAAAGCTAAAACTCTTTGGATAGATACAGAAGTTGCTGATTATAAAAGTCGTAATCCTCGATTATCCCTGATTCAAATATTGGATCATCCTCAAGATATGACTGGTGACAGTGTTTATATTTTGGATGTTTTAAATAAGTCTGATGTGATTGCTGCTTTTATTGAGCAAATCATGATTAATGAATCTATCGAAAAGGTTTTTCACAATGCAAGTTATGATTTGAAACTTTTAGGCAATAAAAAAGCCAAAAATATCACTTGCACTTTAGAAATGGCTAAGTCCATACCATATCATATTCTACCATTGCCTAATTATCAACTGAAAACTCTAGCTAATGTGTTGTGTAATTTTTATGGTATTGATAAACAAGAACAAGGTAGCGATTGGGGTATAAGACCTTTAAGCGATGAGCAATTAGAATATGCTTATTTTGATTGTATTTATCTGGCTCAAGTACATTCAAAATTATTAGCTTTACAGTCTCAAGTTACTACAAATCCAGAAACGGAAGATTTATCTTTACTTTCTCAAAGATATACAGAAGTGGAACAGCAAAAAAAACTGATTAATTCTGAATTTGATTATTTACAAGAAAGATTAAAAAAAGCGATGCAAATTCAAAATGTATCGGAAACTGAATATTATCAACTCAGTGGTTATGAACGTAAATCTGTTAAGGTGAAATTTACGGAGTTGGTGAGATTAGTAGAAAATGAAGATATTGATTTGGATTTTCCCATTACTTTAACTGAGAAATTACAAAAAGAATTAGGCAGAAATTTAGAACAATTAGATGTAGATATTGAAAAAACTTCTGTTTGGCGGTTAATTACTAAATCTCAGGAAGAAGATGTTAAAAATGATTAATGGAATGCAAAAGCCAGAATTTATTATATTTTGAACTCACAGAACCCTGACTTATTTAATAAGTCGGGGTTTTGATTATTTATATTTACGTAAATGTATCTTAATCAACATTTTATAAAAGCTGAAATGGAATTATTTATACATTAAATTTTCCAATTACTGGTTAAATTTTGAAAAAGTAATTCATGGAATCTATTAGTTTCTTTTAGTTTCTATTAGATTTTGGTAACAATTTTTTCCGGGTATGCAAGTGATTGATAAGAACTTATGAAATGGCAGTTATTGACATATAATAGACAAGTGCTAGGTAGAATATTAAAAATAACAGTGATTACTGTTTTCAGTGGAATTTTATGCGTTTCTTGCAATCAAAATCAGGATGTTTTAGTAACAGAAATAGGGGTTAGTCCTCCGAACCGACTGACACCTAGAACATCCAAAGCAGGAGAGTTTTATATTCAGGGACAAAATCAGCACGCTAAAGGTAATTCTGAAGCGGCTATTGCTGCTTATAGTCGTTCAATTAGTCTTAATTCTCAATATGCACCTGCGTTTAAAAGTCGGGGTTTAGCATATTTTGATATTGGTAATAAAGAAGGTGCGATCGCTGATTATAATCAAGCTTTGCGTCTCAATCCCAATGATGCAGAAACTTATAATAATCGTGGTAATACTTTTGCATCTTTGGGAGATCAACAAGCAGCTATTTCTGATTATAATGAAGCGATTCGTTTAGCTCCAAATTATGCCGAAGCTTTTAATAATCGAGGAAATGCCCGTGCTGCTCAAGGTGATAGAAATGGGGCGATAGAAGATTATACTGAAGCAATTAGAATAGATGAAAATTATTCTGTTGCCTATAATAACCGGGGAAATGCTTACGCTGCCGTGGGAGATCCACAAAAAGCGATCGCAGATTACAATCAAGCCATTCGTTTAAATCCTAATTTTGGTCCTGGGTTTAATAACCGAGGAAATGCTTTTGCTGCTGCTGGAGATAAACGCAGTGCATTACAAGATTTACAACGGGCAGCAGCTATTTTTGATCGAGAAGGTAACAAAGAATTGTATCAACAAGTAATGAAAAATATTGAAGATTTGGGAAGGTAAAAAGAATAGGAGTCAGGAGTTAGGAGAAAGATAAATATTCCCAGTTACCAATCACCAGTCCCAAATCCCCAGTCACCTATTCTTCAAAACTGGGAGAACGTAAATCTTCCACTAAAGCTTGAATATCTTCAGGAGGTGGAGGAGTAAAACGGGAAACTATCAAGGTGACAATAAAATTAATGACCATGCCTAAAGTACCAATACCTTCAGCAGAAACTCCAAAAAACCAAGGTGTCATTCCCGCAAATTTCACCCCAATGATATAGATGATCGTGAAAATTAAACCTGCCAACATTCCCGCGATCGCACCTTGAGAATTTGTGCGTTTATCGAAAATTCCTAACACTATCACCGGAAAGAAACTAGCAGCAGCTAAACCAAACGCAAAAGCTACCACCTGAGACACAAAACCGGGAGGGTTAACACCAAAATATCCTGCTAAAATTAAGGAAAAACCAACAACAACTCGCCCCACAAACACCCGTTTTTCTTCTGAAGCTGTTTCATCAAAAATACGATAATAAAGATCATGAGCGACAGAACTGGAAATCACCAATAATAAACCGGAAGCTGTTGATAATGCAGCAGCTAAACCACCCGCAGCTACTAAAGCTATAACCCAAGCTGGAAGTTTAGCAACTTCAGGAGTTGAAAGGACAATAATATCATTGTCAATGGTAATTTCATTAGTTGCTTTATTCGGTGTTAACTGCAATTTTCCATCTTTATTTTTATCTTCAAAAGTCAAAAGCTTGGTTTTTTCCCATTTATTTGCCCAGTCTAATTGTCTGACTTCTTCAATCGTATTATTATGCAAAGATTGAATTAAATTGTAACGGGAAAACATTGATAAAGCGGGGGCAGTGGTGTAAAGAATGGCTATAAATAATAATGCCCAACCTGCGGAAAATCTCGCTGCCCGCACATTAGGAACAGTGTAAAATCGGACGATAATATGAGGTAAACCAGCAGTTCCCACCATCAAAGCAATAGTGATGAATAGGACATCTAACATAGTTTTATTAGCAAAAGGTTGGGTATATTCTTTAAACCCTAAATCCACCTGAAGTTGATTTAAATTATTAGCAACATCACTAAAGGTAAATGCTAATTGGGGAAAAGGATTTCCTGTGAGTTTAAATGCAATCGCAATGGCAGGAATTAAATAAGCTAAAATCAAAATGCAATATTGGGCAACTTGTGTCCAAGTAATACCTTTCATTCCTCCCAAAACTGCAAAAAAACCAACGATCACAATACCGATCATGACACCAGTATTGATATCAACTTGTAAAAAGCGGCTAAATACAATTCCTACCCCGCGCATTTGTCCAGCAACATAGGTTAAAGAAACAAAAATTGCCGCGACAACTGCAACTAAACGAGCGAGATTTGATTTATAGCGATCGCCCACAAAATCTGGTACTGTATATTTACCAAACTTGCGTAAATAAGGGGCTAATAATAAAGCTAATAAAACATAGCCACCAGTCCAACCCATTAAATAAATTGAACCATCATAACCCAAAGTAGAAATTAATCCAGCCATCGAAATAAACGAAGCCGCAGACATCCAATCTGCTGCGGTTGCTGCACCATTAGCAATAGAAGGAATACCCTGTCCAGCTACAAAAAAATCCTTTATTCCTATAGTAAAATACAATAATTTCTAAATTTTTATTTCATCTCGTAAGTTTTATGATATGAGACAAAACCAGAGGTGTAAAAATGCACATTTCACGGTTTAAAGTTATGAGCAGTATTACTTTATAGATAACTTTTTCAGCAAACCCTAATTATTTAATTTACAGTGGAGTTAAGCGGAATCGAACCGCTGACCTCTTCAATGCCATTGAAGCTTAAAGACAGGTCAGCTTGTCCTATTCCGCTTTTACCACTTGTAAATTAAATTTTGTTTTTAAGTTTGGTAGAAATTTGGTAGAAACAAAAACTCTCAAAACACCTGATTTAATAGGATTTTGAGAGTAATGAAGGCAGATATTAGCAAGTTAGAACGCAAACTAGCACAAGCTAACGCAAGTGTCAAACCGTTAAAAATAGAAGTTGAAAAAGGACGGTTACGTATCCGAGTTAGACGCAAGGATATTAACTTTACTAAGTACACTTTTGACTACTCTGATAGCGGTATAAATGCAACTGTAAGCATCTGTCAAGAAATTTTAGTTGACTATTACCGTGGCAACTTTGATAGCACACTTGTTAAGTATGGGCTTGTTAAGCCAGATACACCTAAGCTAACTGAAATAATTAGTTTACCGACTGGTGATAACAGTGAACCGAACTTACTTGAGATTTGGGAGGATTATAAGGCGTTAAAATCTAACGAAACATCAGCAATAAGCAAAGAAAATAAATGGAGAATAATTGATAATTGCTTATCACAATGTTCATCTAACTGTTTATTGCTTAGTAACGCTGATAAATTACTAGAATCATTACGCACTAAATATGCTGATACTACTATTAAAATGTGTTTTGATTTGTTGTCATCAGCAGTTAATTTAGCTATCAAACTAGGGAAGATCAAAAGAGTAAATCCATTTGTACCATTAGTTAGTTTGCTGAAATTACCAAAGAAAAAAATTATCAAATCATACTCTAAAGCAGAAATTAAAATAATAATTGATGCTTTTAAAAGTTGTAGATTTGATAGCGATAAATCAGCATATCCTAGCAGTTTCTATGCTCCAATTATCGAGTTTAGATTTTTAACTGGATGTAGACCTAGTGAGGCAATAGCGTTAACTTGGGATGATATTAAAGACAATGGCGATAAAATGCAAATTGTCTTTAATAAACGTATATCAGCTAGGAATAAAAAAAATAAAATACCCGAACATGGCACTAAAAATGGTATTGAAGCTCGAATTTTCCCTTGTAATAAACAACTAACCGAGTTCATTAGGAGTTTACCTACAATTCCTAATGAAAATAATTTAGTGTTTCCTAGCTACAATGGCGATATTTTCCATATAGATAACTTTTCTAAGCGGATATGGAAAAAATATGTAGAAACATTAGTTGAGTTAGGTGAAGTTAAGGAATATCTACCATTTTACGATCAGCGCCATACTTTTATTACTCATGTTGTTAGAAATGGTATTGATTTAGCTACAACCGCAGGTGTTAGTGGTAATAATCCAAAAACAATTATTAACAATTACCTAGCAACCAATAATGACATAGAGTTACCTGAAATTTAACCACAAACCTTACTGTATTTAGAAACCAAATAACTAACCTACCTACTCATTATTTGGGTAGGTTTTTTATTGCCTATCAGCTATACTAAACACAATACCCTGGATGCACCTATTACAATCCTTAGCAAAGTTGCGAGTACCGAGCTAGGGATTTTTTTTTAGCTATTTAACATACCACAAATAACCCACAATACTCTCTTGCTTAGGAAGGGATTGTATACCACACACTCACTAAGTCAAGCCTTCACTACGTCTCATTCTTCGGGCTTGACTAAGTTCGTTAGTGTGGTCTAAA